>DEIK01000079.1 GCA_002352425.1 Rhodobacteraceae bacterium UBA2776 | reverse complement strand
GAACGCTCGATGAACACCTATTTGGGCGTGACCGAGTTTTTGGAGCCTTCCGACATTGATCCGGCCCAAATGGCAGATGCGGAATGGATTTATCTGGAAGGGTACCGATTTGACGGGCCGGAAAGCCATGAGGCGTTTGCCAAGGCGAATGCGGCTTGTAAGGGGGCTGGCGGCAAAGTGTCCTTGACCCTGTCTGATCCATTTTGCGTCGAGCGGCACCGCGATGCGTTTCGCGATATGATTAAATCGGATGTGGACCTGTTGTTTTGCAACCGCGCTGAAATGCTGTCGATGTATCAGACCGAAGATTTTGACGCGGCGTTAGAGATGGCGGCGGCTGAGGTCGAGATTGTGGCCTGTACGGATTCCGATCAGGGCGCGCATATTCTGTCAGGCGGCCAGCGTTGGCACGCGCCTGCAATTCCGACTGATATTGTGGATGCGACAGGGGCGGGCGATCTGTTTGCCGGTGCGTTCTTGTGGGGGCTAACCAATGGGCATGATCTGAAAACCTGCGGCAATATGGGCTGCGTTGCGGCTTCTGAAGTGATCAGCCACATTGGCGCGCGCGCCGAGGTAGATTTGATCGAGACGTTCAAGAAAAGCGGCTTGATTTCCTAAGAGATAAGATGCCTGCGGCGCGGATATTTAGGAAAAGAGGAAACGACAATTTAAATCAAATTGTTCTTACTTTGGCGGGCTGGTTTGGCGGGGTTGGGTTTCTTTTTTGCCCAAGTATCCCCGCCGGAGGCCTAAAAGTTCTTCTTAGCCTTTTGGCCCGAGTTTGGCGTGAATTTCATCCAGATCAATTTCACCGATCGGCATTTTGTTGTTCGGATCATCGACGTCATATTTGAACATGTTGAAATCGCGTTTGTAGATTTCATAGATCAGATGCATCGACATATCGTCAAAATAGTCAGCAATCGGGTGCAGCCGTTTGGGGCCGTGGCCTTCGGATTCGTTAAAGCGCGGGATTTTGTCCAGTTTGACTTTGTGTTTGGTTTTCACACCGTCCAGAACCGTTTGCATGCCGTCATTGAAGGTTTCGGTCGGGAAAATATAGTCGTATTTACCGCCGTTCATGATGAAGGTCGAGATATGGCCGGACATGGCGGACCAATGGATGTCAGGGTCCATCGGGCGGCGCCAGCGGATGGTGTCGCGCGCGAACAGCAAAAAACGGCGAAAGGATTTGATTTGGTCAAATTCAAAGCCGGTTTCGGGGTCGCCGACTTCGATCCCGTATTTTTGGATCAATAATGGCACCAGTTTCCCGCGATAGCGTTGGCCGTTGCGTTGGATGCCACAGATTTTGTCAAAGAACGAGCTGAGGATGCGCCCATAAGGATTGCGCACACAGGTGAAGGCCGGCGAAGCGTGATTGGCGATGTTTTGCTCGATCACAGGTTGGCTCGCCTCGATCCCCCATTTGTGCATTTTGCCTTTTGCATCATGGATGTCGCCGTCAAAAAACTCACCATGGTCGGAATAATACATAATCTGGCCAATGGTCGAACAGGCACATTTCGGGACCACGCGGTAAACGAGACTTTCGCTTTCCGTCATCCAAACACCGGGAAATCCCATTTTTCTACTCGCTTTTCACTATAAGTCCGGTCGAAAAGAGTGACCTAAGGACAATTAGGTCTAAAAAAGCAAATAAATGCTGTATATTCAATGTCCATTTGCGCTATTTAGTGAACAATCATCAGTTTTTCGGGGCTCAGTTTCCAAAAATGGCAAAAATCGCCTTTATTCTGCTTTGTCACAAGGACCCGGAGGCCATTATACGGCAAGCCGAACGGCTGACGGCGGCTGGGGATTGCATGGCCATTCATTTTGATGCCCGCGCTAAACCCGCGCATTTCAAGCAAATTCAAGAAGCGCTCAAGGACAACCCGAACGTGGCCTTTGCCAAGAAGCGGTTGAAATGTGGCTGGGGGGCCTGGTCACTGGTACAGGCGACGTTGAACGCGGTCGAGGCGGCTGTGGATGCCTTCCCGCGGGCCACGCATTTTTACATGTTGTCGGGCGACTGCATGCCGATCAAATCGGCCAGCTATGTGCATCAGTTTCTGGATGATGCTGACGTCGATTACATTGAAAGTCATGACTATTTCGAAAGCGACTGGATCAAAACCGGCTGGAAAGAAGAGCGGCTGATTTATCGGCATTTCTTTAACGAACGCACCCAGACCAAGCGGTTTTATGGCACGTTCAATGTTCAGAAAAAGCTGGGGCTAACACGGGATATTCCGGACGATTTACAGATCATGATCGGCAGTCAGTGGTGGTGCCTGCGACGCCGCACGATCGAGTGGATTTTGAATTTCACCCGCGAACGCAAGGATGTGATGCGGTTCTTTCGTACCACATGGATTCCGGATGAGACATTTTTCCAGACATTGGTGCGCCATCTGGTGCCCGAAAACGAAATTGATGTGCGTACGCTGACGTTTTTGATTTTCTCGGATTACGGCATGCCGACGACGTTTTACAATGACCACTATGATTTGCTGCTGAGCCAGAACTACCTGTTTGCGCGCAAAATTAGCCCTGAAGCCCGTGATTTGAAGCGCAAATTAGGGCGGCTTTATGCCAGTGAGGACACGGATTTCCAGATTTCGGATGAGGGGCGCAGCCTGTTTGATTTTCTAACCGGACGGGGCCGCATTGGTCGACGGTTCGCGCAGCGGTTTTGGGAAACCGAAAGCACCTTGGGCCGTGAGCGCCAGTTGCTGATCGTGGTTTGCAAAAAATGGCATGTGGCCAAACGATTGGTCGAGAAAATTCGCCAGGTGTCGGACATTGATGTGGTCGAATATATGTTCGATGAGGAGGGCTGTGCGTTGCCTGATCTGGGCGGTATTCAGTCGACGCTGGGCAAGCGTACCCGCCATCGCCGCGCTTTGATGCGGATGCTGTTTGATTACTATGATACGAACAAATTGCTGGTGTGTTTCGACCCCAACAACGTGGATTTGTTGCAGGATTTCTATGCGGATCGCTCGAAAACAAAAATGCTGGAGATCGAGTGTGAGTTCAGCGATGAATATCTGATTGGCCATGCCAAACGGGTTGGATTGGCAGGTGAGCGCACACCGCTTGAGACCATCGACAACCTGCTGCCGACAATCCGTTATGATGTGGTGTTCGAAAGTGACCGGATCAGGGATGCGGATCTTGAAAATCATTACCGGATGCGCCAACGTGTGTCGGCCGAGGAAAACGCCGAGGTTTTGGCAGAATTCCTTGAGGTGCCGATTGATATTGCCCGCGAAATTGCGACAGCTGACCATTTGTTTACTGATTAAGGAATAACCATGAGCTACACCTATGATGACCAGAATATTTTTGCCAAAATCTTGCGCGGGGAAATCCCGTGTTCGCAAGTGCTGGAAACGGAACATTCGTTGGCTTTCAATGATATCAGCGAGCAAGCGCCGCATCATGTGTTGGTGATTCCGAAGGGCCCGTATGTTTGTTACGACCACTTTGCGACCGCGGCGACAGATGCTGAAGTCGTTGATTTTACCCGCGCAATCGGGGCGGTTTGCAAGGCCTTGGGAGTTGAGCCTGGGGCCGGTGGGAGTGGGTATCGTCTGATCGCCAATTCAGGGGCGCATGCTGTTCAGGAGGTGCCGCATTTGCATGTCCACATTCTGGGCGGGCGGCCATTGGGGCGGATGTTGAAACAGGTCTGATTGATCTTGTTTGCGCGCTGTGGATCGTTATCATAAGGGTGAACCCTGATGAATGGAGCGAGCATGACCACCGAGGCCCCGAAAACCGTTATTGTTGAAAAATTCAAAGTGTCGTGTGACGGTGGTGGTGCCAATGGGCATCCGCGTGTTTGGTTGCAAATTCCGAATGAGCATGGCTGGGTTGAGTGCCCTTATTGTGACACAAAATTCATCAATAGCGCTTACGTCGAAAAGGCGTAACGACAAAACTTCATCGCTCCCTTACGGGCGCTTTTCAGTGGCGATGAACGTCGGGGCAACACCCCGTGCGGCGCGCGGTATTAGGAGAACACCATGAGTTTTGGCAAAGGTTGTCATCTGCATTTGATTGACGGATCGGCATTTATTTTCCGCGCTTACCATGCACTGCCGCCGTTGACGCGTAAATCCGATGGCTTGCCGATTGGGGCGGTTGCCGGTTTTTGCAACATGCTGTTCAAACAGGTCGAGGCCAACAAGGGGCCGGATGCGCCAACCCATGTTGCGGTGATTTTTGATCACTCCGGTAAGACGTTTCGCAATGATTTGTATGATAAATACAAGGCCAACCGCCCCCCTGCGCCCGAAGATTTACGCCCGCAGTTTCCGCTGACGCGGGACGCGACACGGGCGTTTAACATCGCCTGCATCGAGGTTGAGAATTTTGAGGCTGACGACATCATCGCCACGTTGGCCAATCAGGCGCGCGACGCTGGTGGGCGCTGCACCATCATCAGTTCCGACAAGGACATGATGCAGCTGATTGGTGGCGGCGTTGAAATGCTGGATGCGATGAAGAACAAGCGCATCGGGGTTGAGGGCGTTGAAGAAAAATTCGGCGTTGGGCCGGAGCGTGTTGTGGATGTGCAGGCACTGGCCGGCGACAGTGTGGACAACGTGCCGGGGGCGCCGGGAATCGGTATTAAGACGGCCGCGTTGCTGATCAATGAATATGGCGACCTGGATACGTTGCTGGAACGGGCCGGCGAAATCAAACAGCCTAAGCGGCGCGAGTCCTTGATGGATAACGCCGATCTAATCCGCATATCGCGCGATCTGGTGACGCTGGTGCCGGACATGGATCTGGATTTCACGTTGGAGAGTTTGGAGTTGAAAGACCCTGAACCCGAGGCGCTGATGACGTTTTTAACCGAGATGGAATTTCGCACCCTGACCAAACGTGTGGCGGATAAAATGGGTGTCGAGCCGCCCGAGGTGACTGAGGTTGCGGCGGCAGTGGATGCGCCAGATGCGGTGCCGTTCGACGCCGAGAAATACGAGTGGGTCAAGGATATTGACGCCCTGACCAAGTGGATCGCGCGAATTTATGAGCGCGGCTATGTCGCTGTTGATACCGAGACCACGGGGCTGGACACCATGCGGGTTGATCTGGTGGGGATATCGCTTTGTGTTGAGGCGGGCGAGGCCTGTTACATACCGCTGACCCATAAGGAAAGTGCGGGGGACGATCTGTTTGGCTCTGATGCCTTGGCCGAGGGGCAAATGGCGCTGGATGTGGTTTTGACGATGTTGCGGCCGATGTTGGAGGATGAAAGCATCCTGAAAATCGGCCAGAACATGAAATATGACGCCAAGATTTTTGCGCGTGTCGGTATCAATGTTGCGCCGATTGATGACACCATGTTGCTGTCCTATGCGCTGCACGCTGGCCTGCACAATCACGGCATGGATGCGCTGTCCGAGCGGTATCTGGATCATGTGCCGATCCCGATCAAACCGCTGTTAGGGTCGGGTAAATCCATGATCACCTTTGACAAGGTCAAGGTGGAGGATGCGGTGCCCTATGCGGCGGAAGATGCCGATATTACGTTGCGGTTGTGGCAGGTGCTAAAACCGCGTTTGCATGTCGCGCAGGTGACCACCGTTTACGAAACGATGGAGCGCCCGCTGGTGCCGGTTTTGGCGCAGATGGAGATGTATGGCATCAAGGTTGAGCGCGATGTTTTGAGCCGGATGTCCAACACATTCGCGCAGAAAATGGCGGGGCTGGAAGCGGATATTCATGCGCTGGCAGGGCGGCCGTTTAATGTGGGGTCACCCAAACAATTGGGAGAAATCCTGTTCGATGAAATGGGGTTGGAGGGTGGCAAAAAAGGCAAGACCGGTGCTTATGCCACCGGCGCAGATGTGCTGGAAGATTTGGCCGCTGAGGGCCATGACCTGCCGTCGCGCGTGTTGGACTGGCGTCAGTTGAGCAAACTGAAATCGACTTATACGGACGCGTTGCAGGAGCACATCAACCCTGAAACGGGCCGTGTGCACACGTCTTATGTGATTGCGGGGGCCAACACGGGCCGTTTGGCGTCAACGGACCCGAATTTGCAGAATATTCCGGTACGATCAGAGGATGGGCGGCGCATTCGCGAGGCGTTTGTTGCGGATAAGGGTAAGGTTTTGCTGTCTCTTGATTACAGCCAAATCGAGTTG
>DEIK01000043.1:3862-10102 GCA_002352425.1 Rhodobacteraceae bacterium UBA2776 | reverse complement strand
GCCATTCGGGATGATGCTGCGGGCCGTGAAATCCAACCAACAACGCATGTCCTACACCGGCCTGAATCCACGCCCCTACACATTGGCGGCCTTCGTGATTTCAGGAATGTACGCCGGTTTGGCGGGCGGTTTGCTGGCCTCAATGGACCCACTGGCGGGGGCCGAGCGCATGCAATGGACCGTTGGCGGCGAAGTCGTGATCATGACCATTCTTGGTGGGGCTGGCACATTGCTGGGGCCGGTTTTGGGCGCAGGTGCGATCAAATATCTGGAAAACATCTTTTCCAAGATCAACGAAACCGTTCTGCACAGCTGGTTTTCCTACCTGCCTGACGGCATGGAAGATGTCATCGTCAGCGTTTTGTCAGTGTTCACCGGCAAAGGCTGGCACCTGACGCTGGGGCTGTTGTTCATGCTGGTCGTGACCTTTTTGCCCGGCGGCTTGGTTGAAGGCGGCCAACGCATTATCGCCAAGTTCAAACGCACCCCCAAAGACGACGGGGATGACAAAGAACACCACCCAAAACCAGCGCCCCATGTGGCCGAGTAAGGAGAAACGATAATGGGTATCCTTGAAGTCAAAAACATCAACAAACGCTTTGGCGGCCTGCAGGCTTTGGGCGACGTGAACCTGTCCGTTCAAGAAAACACCGTGCATGCGATCATCGGCCCCAACGGAGCTGGGAAATCCACCCTGTTGAACGTGCTGGTCGGAAAATTGATCCCCGACACGGGCTCCGTCAGTTTTGATGGCCAGTCCGTGTTGGGACGAAAACCGCATGAAATCAACCAGATGGGAATTTCCCGAGTGTTTCAAACACCTGAAATTTTCGGTGATTTGACGGTGATTGAAAACGTAATGATCCCCTGTTTCGCACGGCGCGACGGATCCTACCGGATGCACGCCTTTGAGACCGTCGAGCAAGAAGCAGACATCATGTCCGAGGCCGAACACATGCTAAAAGATGTGGACATGCTGGGCAAACGCGACATGCACGCCGCCTCCTTATCACGCGGTGACAAACGCCGGTTGGAAATGGCTATGTGTCTGGTGCAACAGCCAAAATTGCTGCTGCTGGATGAACCCACCGCTGGTATGGCGCGGGCTGATACCAACAACACGATTGAGTTGCTAAAGCAAATCAAAGCCAGCCGTGACATCACCATGGTGATCATTGAACACGACATGAACGTGGTGTTTTCCTTGGCCGAACGCATCACCGTTTTGGCCCAAGGCACCCCACTGGTTGAAGACACCCCCGACAACATCAAAGGCCACCCCAAGGTTCGCGAAGCCTATCTTGGCGAGCAAGCTGTCGACTAGAGCAGGATCAAACATGAGCCAAAAAGCAAAAACCGCCAACGCCCCCGCCTATTTTTCGGTCTGGGATCTTCATGCCTATTACGGCGAAAGCTACATCGTCCAGGGCGTGTCTTTTAACGTCCACGAGGGCGAAATTTTGGCCCTGCTGGGCCGTAACGGGGCGGGTAAAACCTCGACCCTGCGCGCGATTGCACGTCTTGACGATCCGGCCATCACCTTTGGTGAAATCTGGCTCGACCACCAACCGCTGCACGAAATGAAAGCCTATCAGGCCTCGCAAGCGGGCTGTGCGTTGGTGCCCGAAGACCGGCGCATCATTGCGGGGCTAACGGTTGAGGAAAACCTGCAACTGGCGCAAATCGTTGAACCAAAAGGCTGGTCGCTGGAGCGGATCTATGAATTGTTCCCCCGCCTAAAAGAGCGCCGCAAACAAGAGGGCGTGACCCTGTCGGGGGGCGAGCAACAAATGCTGGCCATCGCCCGCGCCTTGGCTCGCGACATCAAGGTATTGCTGCTGGATGAACCCTATGAGGGTCTTGCACCAGTGATTGTTGATGAAATCGAGAAAACCCTGAACCTGATCAAAGAGCAAGGCATCACCACCGTGATCGTTGAACAAAACGCCAAGCGCGCCTTGGCACTGGCTGATCGGGCCGTTATCCTTGATATCGGACAGGTTGTATTTGATGGTTTGGCCAGCGAAGTGCTTGAAAACGCTGAACTTCGCGCTGAATACCTAGCGATCTAAGCCCCAATTTGCCCCTTGGGCAACAACAGTTACCGCGCTTCGGAGATTTGAAATGACCGACAAAACCTATCCCGCCTCACCCGAATTCATCAAAGACGCTCACGCGGACGCTGCAAAATACGAGGAAATGTACAACGCCTCCATGCAGAACCCCGAGAAATTCTGGGGCGAGGAAGGCAAGCGCCTTGACTGGATCAAACCCTATACCAAGGTGAAAAACACCAGTTTTGAGCCCGGCAATATTGATATCAAATGGTTCGAGGACGGCACTCTAAACGTCGCCGTCAACTGTATTGATCGCCATTTGCCGACCCGCGGCGACCAAACCGCGATTATCTTTGAGCCGGATGACCCAAACACCCCCGCCCAGCACATCACCTATAATGATCTGCACGACAAGGTGAACCGGATGGCCAACGTGCTGCTTTCGCAGGGCGTAATGCGCGGCGAACGGGTTGTCATTTACCTGCCGATGATCCCCGAAGCGGCCTATGCCATGTTGGCCTGTGCGCGGATCGGTGCGATACACTCTATTGTTTTTGCAGGATTTTCCGCCGATGCGCTGGCCAATCGCATCAATGACTGCCAAGCCCGCGTATTGATCACCGCCGACGAAGCCCCCCGCGGTGGCCGCGTCACAGCGCTGAAATCCAATGCCGATGCGGCCCTGCTGCACTGCTCGGATAAAGTGCGCTGTTTGGTGGTCAAACACACCGGCGGCCAGACCACATGGCTCCAGGATCGCGACGTCGATGTCCACGCCCTGATGGAAACCGCCAGCCCCGATTGCCCGCCGCGCGAAATGGGTGCCGAAGACCCGCTGTTCATCCTGTACACTTCGGGGTCGACCGGCAAACCAAAGGGCGTGCAGCACTGTTCGGGCGGCTATCTGGCCTACGCGGCGATGACCCATCAATACACCTTTGATTATCACGATGGAGATGTGTTTTGGTGCACCGCCGATGTCGGCTGGGTCACGGGCCACAGCTATATTATCTACGGCCCGCTGGCCAATGGCGCGACCACCGTGATGTTCGAGGGCGTGCCGACCTACCCGGATGCGTCTCGGTTCTGGCAGGTCTGTGAAAAACACAAAGTTAACCAGTTTTACACCGCCCCAACCGCGATCCGCGCCTTGATGGCGTTTGGCGATGACCCCGTTACCGCCTGTGATTTGTCCGCGCTGAAATTGCTGGGCACCGTGGGTGAGCCGATCAACCCCGAGGCCTGGAACTGGTATAACGATGTGGTCGGCAAAGGCAATTTGCCCATCGTCGACACATGGTGGCAGACCGAAACCGGCGGCCACATGTTGACCCCCCTGCCCGGCGCGACCCCGACCAAACCCGGCTCGGCCACGCTGCCGTTTTTTGGCGTGAAACCTGTGCTGTTGGATGCCACATCGGGCGACATCATTCCCGATGTCGAAGCCGAAGGCGTTTTGGCCATCGCCGACAGCTGGCCCGGCCAGATGCGCACGATTTATGGCGATCACGAACGCTTCGAGAAAACCTATTTCGCCGATTACGAGGGGTATTTTTTCTCGGGCGATGGCTGTCGGCGCGATGCGGATGGCTATTACTGGATCACCGGCCGCGTCGATGATGTGATCAACGTATCGGGTCACCGGATGGGCACCGCCGAGGTTGAATCAGCGCTTGTGGCCCACGCCGATGTGGCCGAAGCCGCCGTGGTTGGTTACCCGCACGACATCAAGGGCCAAGGTATTTACGCCTATGTCACCTTGATGAACGGGGTCGAGCCAACGGACGAGCTGCGAAAAGAGCTTGAAAAATGGGTGCGCACCGAAATTGGCCCAATCGCCAAACCTGATCTGGTTCAATGGGCACCGGGCTTGCCAAAAACCCGTTCAGGCAAAATCATGCGCCGCATCCTGCGCAAAATCGCTGAAAATGATCATGCCACACTGGGCGACACCTCGACATTAGCGGACCCAAGCGTAGTGGACGAGTTGATCGAAAACCGGATGAACAAGGGCTAATCCTCCCCCAGCTCACCAAACAGCCAAGGCCAGCCTTCACAGGCTGGCCTTGGTCGTTTAGCCATGCAATTTGCGGCGCATCAAGGCGGGTAATCCCCAAAGGGCGTATAATAGCAGGTGCAAAACGCGGCGTGTTTGACGCCCGTTCAACAAAGGAGAACGTGATGTATAGAAATATTATTGCACTCGCCTGTGTCGGCACCTTAAGCCTTTCAGCCTGCCAAATGAACTCGAATGAGCAGGCTCTGTTAGGTGGCGTGGTCGGGGCTGGCGCGGGGCTGATCACCGCAAAAGCACTGGATGCCAACGACAATTGGACCATCATTGCGGTCCTTGCAGGGGCCGCAGCTGGCACCATGGTGGCACGCAATCAAGCCAGTCAACAATGCGCCTATTCAAATGGTGACGGGACGTATCGCACAGGGCCTTGTCCTTAGGCTCCAACGTAAAACTAGCAACTCCCGCCGTTCGCGGCGGGGATCACATTCGTTGAAACGCCCAGTGGATCACAGCTTCCACCCCAAATAGAATCGCGCTCGTCGGGGCCGCAATCAGAACCCCCAACATCACGAAGCCCCGCAAATTTGGCTTGGATGAAGGCGCAAAAACACCCATAACCGTTTGATTTTTTGTCACTTTCACTCAACACCTCCGACCATTTCACGCCCCGCCTACATCAAGCGGATCACGCAGAGCATCAGCTCTGTTTAAAGTTTATTCAAATTTTTCATGCCGCCATTAACCCTGATTTAGGTTTTCAATGCGTTAACAGACAGATGGAAATTTATTGGGATCAATGTGGTCAAGCTGGCTGGGAGTATTTGTGCAACCGCGCCCGCGCGCCTATGCAACAACGCTGGGACTACGGCGCGACCCACTTGGCACTCGGTGGCCAAGTGCACCGTGCCGTGATTCACCAAAATGGCGAGCCCGTCGCGCTGTGCCAATCCATTTGCCGCAAATTTGCACGGGTTTTGAACATCTCACTGGCGACCCACGGCCCCCTATGGCTCGGCCCCTGCGACCAAACACTTGCGCTTCGCTTGATCCGGCGTTCCTCGCCGCTGCCGCGCCCACGCGCGCATTTGCTCACCACATCGGATCACGCCTTGCGGCTGATCCCGTTGATGACCCCGACCACCAATGCACAACTGTCCCTGCCCGTCGATCCAGACACGTTGCACGGAAAATGGCGTAACAGCTTGAAAAAAGCGCAAAACAGCGGGTTGCGGGTGCGCCACATCGCCTGCCCCACCACCGCTTTAGCCGCCCTGCTAAAGGCCGATCAAGAACAGCAAGGTGCCAAAGCCTTTCGCGCCCTACCCGCCGATTTCACCCTGAAATGGCACCAAACCAACCCAGATGACCTGCGGCTGATTACCGTTAGCCTTTTGGGCCGCACCGTCGCCAGCGCCTTGTTTGTGCGCCACGGCAACACCGCCACTTATCACATTGCCCACACCACAGCGGCGGGACGCAAACTGTCAGCCGGACGCCTCGCGATGTGGCAAGCCTTTAGTGATTTCGCAGCCCAGGGCTTGCGCCAAATCGACCTTGGCCAGATCGACACGGTGAATGCCAAAGGGTTGGCTCGTTTCAAACTGGGCACAGGTGCAGTTGCCCAAACCAACGGCGCAACCGTCCTCGCCATATAGTGCAAGTCAGGGTCTAGACCCAAACGAAACGGCGAGGCCCGTTAAGGCCCCGCCGCAATACGTAATGCAATGTGGTTTGGCTTACTTCAGCGCCAAATCGGTCACCACAGAAGTCCAAGCCCCTTCAGGTGCCTTGGAAATCACAGGGTCCGAGCCACCCGCCAGCAATGTCGCCACCGTGCGCTCGTAATCTGCCGCGTCAAGCGCACCACTGGAACCCGCCGTCAACTTGGCAACTTCACCCATCATACGAACCTGGTGCTTTTCGGTCTGTGCGCCAGTTTCGTCAGCTTCCAGCACGATCATCGCCGCCTTGGTTGGGTTTTCTTCTGCCCATTTCCAGCCCTTCATGGAGGCGCGCACAAAACGTGCCAGCTTGTCAACTTCTGCCGGATCGGCCAGCTTGTCCTCAAGAACATAAAGCCCGTCCTCAAGCGTTGCGACGCCCTGCTCTTCATATTTGAAGGTCACCAGATCGTCCGCACCGATACCGGCATCAATGATCTGCCAG
>DEIK01000043.1:0-3701 GCA_002352425.1 Rhodobacteraceae bacterium UBA2776 | reverse complement strand
GACAGGAACGGATATTCGTTGCCGTAGAACCAAACACCCAGCGTCTTGCCTGCGAAATCTGCCGGCGACGTGATGCCTGTGTCAGCGCGACAGGTCAGCATCATACCGCTGGATTTGAACGGCTGCGCAATGTTGACCAGCGGCAAACCACCTTCACGGGCGGCCAGTGCGNNGGCATCCAGTCGATCACCACATCGGCACCGCCACCGGCGATCACCTGTGCAGGGGCCACATCGGGGCCACCAGCATTGATGGTCACGTTCAGGTCTTCTTCACCGTAATAGCCATTTTCCAGCGCCACATAGTAGCCAGCGAATTGCGCCTGCGTGACCCATTTCAATTGCAGCGTCAGATCATCTGCCGCCTGTGCCAGACCCGCAGCAAATGTCATTGCCCCGGCCAGCGTCGTTGTAAGTAGTTTATTCATTTTATAGTCTCCCTAGTTGTTATACGTTGATATTATGTCTCAACCCCGTTGTGAAGGGTGCCAGAACGTGACCCCCTTTTCGATCATCGCAACCACGCCATAAAACGCCGATCCGGCGAGTGCTGCGACAAAAATTTCGGCCCAGACCATGTCCAGCCCCAACCGGCCCACTTCGACCGATATACGAAACCCCATGCCCAGCGTTGGCGAGCCGAAAAACTCGGCCACAATCGCGCCAATCAGCGCCAGCGTGGTCGCAATTTTCAAACCGTTGAATATCGCGGGCATGGCAGCAGGCAGGCGCAATTTGAACAGCGTGTTCCAATAGCCGCCCGCATAGGTGCGCATCAAATCGCGCTGCATGGAATCCGTCGCGGCCAGCCCCTGCACGGTGTTCACCAGCATCGGGAAAAACACCATCACCACGACCACGGCGGCCTTTGAATGCCAGTCAAACCCGAACCACATCACCAGAATGGGCGCGGTGCCGATGATCGGCAAGGCGGCGATGAAGTTCCCGACAGGTAATAAGCCACGTTGCAGGAATGGCGAGCGATCAATCATGATCGCCGTCAGCACCGCCGCCCCACAGCCCATGATGTATCCGGTCAATGCGCCCTTAACAAAGGTCTGCACAAAATCCCCCCAAAGGATCGGCAAAGATGTCGCGATCCGCGCCCCGATCATCGAGGGTGGTGGCAGAATGACGGTACGCACTTGCAACCCCTGCACCAGCCCCTCCCAGACCACCAGAATGGTGATGCCGAAAATCGCTGGCACCGCCAGCTTGATGATCCGCGTTTTGCGCCATGCGGAATTGGCCAGATAGATATTCAGAAAAAAGGCCACCAGCCAAAAGATAAATACGCCAATAACCCACATCATTGCGTCATCCCCATTTTCTTCAAGCTGCGGCGCTCGATCCAGCTGATCATCGCCACCAGTGTCGCCGCAAGTGTTGCTGCAGCAAGCAATCCTGCCCATATCCGAAGGGTCTGGCCATAATAACTACCGGAGAGCATCCATGCCCCCCCCAATCCACGTACGGGGACTGCTGATAGCTCAGCCACAATCGCACCCACTAGTGCTGCCGCCATACCAATCTTCAATGAGGTGAACAGGTACGGCGTAGAGGACGGCAGGCGCAGCGCCCAAAAGGTGCGCGATTTGCTGGCGTTATAGGTTTTGAGCAAATCGAGCTGCATGTGATCCGGCGAGCGCAAACCTTTGACCATGCCCACCACCACAGGGAAAAACGACAAATACGCCGCGATCGCCGCTTTGGGCAGGATGCCCTTCATAAATGCAGGCTGATAACCGAACATTGCGGTGGCGGTTTCCTTGTCCAGTAAATCGGTCGCACCTACATTGGACATCACCACCACGATCATCGGCGCAATCGCAAGGATCGGCACGGTTTGGGACGCAATCGCCCATGGCATCACCCCCATGTCCATGGCGCGGTTATGTACGATACCCACGGCCAGCAAGACACCCATACCAGTGCCAAACACAAATCCCAGCAATGTGGTCGACAGGGTGATCCAGCCGTGGAACACCAGTGATTTTTTGGAGCTGATATCTTTCTGGATCGTAGAACGATACAGCTCGGCCACCACCTGATGCGGTGCGGGCAGCACAGGGCGTTCCTGCGCCCATGTATCGGCGACCATTTCGGTGAACGACACTTCTACGCCTGCACGTCCGGCTTGATCATAGGTCCACTTCTTGTTCATCCCGATTGAGGCCGCGTACCAGATCACCATGATCGCGGCCACGACTGTCAGGATGGGCAAAACTGTCTTAGTCATCATACGCATGCCCCGCCCGCAGACCTTCACGCACCCGATGCGCGATGTCCTGAAACTCCTGACTGTCACGAATATCCAGCGGGCGTTCGCGTGGCAATGTGCTCTCGATCACATCGGTAATCCGGCCCGGGCGCGGGCTCATCACTACAATTTTCGTGGACAGATAAACCGCCTCAGGGATCGAGTGGGTAACGAATGCGATCGTCTTGTTGGTGCTGTCCCACAGTTGTAACAATTGCTCGTTCAAATGGTCCCGTACGATTTCATCCAGCGCCCCGAACGGCTCGTCCATCAGCAGGATTTCCGCATCAAACGCCAACGCCCGCGCAATACTGGCGCGTTGCTGCATCCCGCCCGACAGTTGCCACGGAAATTTTTTGCCAAACCCGCGCAGGTCAACCAGATCAAGCACCTTGGAAATATGGTCTTCCTGCTCTTTTTTCGGAAAGCCCATAATCTCGAGCGGCAGCCTGATATTACCCCGAATGGTCCGCCACGGATACAGCCCAGCGGCCTGAAAAACATAGCCATAGGCGCGGTTTTTGCGGGCCTCGTCCGCCGTCATTCCGTTCACAGTCACCGTGCCACCCGTGGGTGTTTCCAGCGCCGCGATGGTGCGCAGAAATGTGGTCTTGCCACAGCCCGACGGGCCGATGAAACTGACAAAATCCCCCTTGTGGATATCCAGATTAACATCCTTGAGCGCATGCACATCCCCGTCATTGGTCGGGAAAGTCAGATCAAGGTTTTTCGCTTGTATTACAACTTCTTGGCTCACGTATTTAAACCCCACTCGCCGGAATGCCGGTCCGCTCCACAGGGCGCGGTGCCGTCAGTTCTTTCCACTGGCTCAGGGCTGTGTTCACAGTGCCATTGGCCTCGCGCGCCACAAACTCACCATGGCCCTCGACGGTCTTGATTTCGCCATCCATCACCGCAACATGACCACGCGTCAAGGTATAACGCGGCAGACCTTTGACAGCTTTGCCCTCGAACACATTGTAATCAATAGAAGATTGCTGACTCTCAGCCGCAATGACCTTTTCTTTCTCAGGATCCCAAACCACCAGATCCGCATCCGCCCCAACAAGAACGGCACCCTTTTTAGGATAACAATTCAATATCTTGGCGATGTTTGTTGAGGTCACGGCGACGAATTCATTCATCGTAATCCGGCCCGTGGCCACCCCATGCGTCCAAAGCATCGGCATCCGGTCTTCCAACCCGCCGGTGCCATTGGGGATCTTGGAAAAGTCGCCAACCCCATAGCGTTTTTGCTCGGTGGTAAAGGCACAGTGATCGGTCGCCACCACAGAAAGCGAACCACTTTGCAGACCCGCCCACAGGCTGTCTTGATGCTTTTTATTGCGGAACGGAGGTGACATCACACGCCGCGCCGCGTGGTCCCAATCCTTGTTGAAATACTCACTTTCATCCAGCGTCAAATGCTGGATCAGCGGCTC
>DEIK01000027.1 GCA_002352425.1 Rhodobacteraceae bacterium UBA2776 | reverse complement strand
CCGCACCTCGGGGATCGCCGCCGCCTTGCTGGCCGCCTGCGCCACAGGGGCCGTGCGTAAATCATTCGCCGCCAAATCTTCGGCCTGCAAGGTCTGCGCCGCCTCGATGGGCTCCATCCCGTTCAAAAACCGCAAACCCACGGCCCGATACAAAAGCCCCGTGTCCAGATGTGCAAAGCCAAAATGCGCAGCCACCGCCTTGGATATAGTTCCCTTACCGGAGGCCGCCGGCCCGTCAATCGCCACAGTAAAACCCATTTCGCACATTTCCTATCTGGCCCAATTCGCTGGACATTTGCCCCTATATATTCCTCAATGAAAAGAAGAAAAAGCCATTTAATCAAAGAGTGTAGCCCCATGACGCGTATCCCGTTGATCCTTGCCCTTTGCGCCTTTGCCAGCGCCCCGCGTGCCGACACCCAATTCACCCCTTGGGTTTTTGATCTACGCAAACAGTTTGACGCCTGTATCAAAACAGACACCGACAACCTCTTTGCCAGCTGCCAAGACGTGATAATGGCCAGCTACACCCTGCGCCGTGAAATAGGCTATGCATTGGACGCTTGCCAATCCACCAATGTCGAGGGTTGCGTAACCGCGTTTAACGCAGCCGGCTTCCCTGCCGAGCGCCTGCACATCGCCACCCTGAAACGCTGCACACAACTGGACCGGCTGAAAGACATCGACATTTTGGAAATCCCCGAAAACGCCTGCATCGAGCAACTCGCCAACAGCATCGAAGAAAACAACATTCCCACCACCCACAACACCGAAGTTTCATGCGGTATCAACTACATAGAATGCGCCGAGATTTTGGCCAAGGGCGCCGACTACTGGGAAAAATCCGTCTGGCTGCAACAGATTTCCAGATTGCAAACCATCCCGAATTCAACCGCGTTCCGTGGCAACACCGGTCACCGATACTACAGCCTTCTGGAACGTCAGTTGACACTGCAAATTGATCTGGCCCAAACCAATTGCAACATCCAAACCGTGGTCCCGCATTGGGCCAACACCATGGACTATGATGGCTGCATGGGCGAAGCCTACGCGCAAATGTGGCAAAGAATGCAATCCGAATAGGGAACAGATCCGACACCGCAATTCAGGACCAGTATCATGCGTATTCTTTTGCTTCATCCGCCCCACACCGCCATCGGCAGCCGCGTTCCCCGTGAAAACCTGCCGCCCTTCGGTCTGCTCTGCCTTGGCGGCCCGCTCATTGACGCAGGCCACGACGTCACCCTGTTGAACGCAGACCCGAACGCCCTGTCCGTCAACGAAATCCTGTCGCAAATACTGGCCCACAAACCCGACGCGGTACTGATCGGCCATTCCGGCTCCACCTCGGCCCATCCAACGGTGCTACAGATCACCAACGGCCTAAAGGCGGCAGCCCCGGACGTGATGGTGATCTACGGCGGCGTCTACCCGACCTATCATTGGCAAGACATCCTGACCGAAACCGACGCCATCGACTGCATCGTGCGCGGCGAGGGCGAAGAAACCACCCTCGCTCTGATCAACGCATTGCAAAACCGAACGCCGCTTATCGCGATCCCCGGCATAGCCTTTCGCCAAAACGGCAGACCAAAGGCCACCCGCCCCGCGCCCATGATCCGCGACCTAGAGGCCAACCGCATCGGTTGGGAATTGATCGAGTTTGACGATTACGGCTATTGGGGCGGGCGCAAATCCGTGATCATGCAATTCTCCCGTGGCTGCCCGCATCTGTGTACCTACTGTGGCCAACGCGGATTCTGGACCAAGTGGCGGCACCGCGATCCGGTCAAATTCGCCGCCGAAATCGCCCATCTGGTGCGCGAACACGGGGTCGAGCTGATCAATTTGGCTGACGAAACCCCCACCTCCAGCCGCCGTATCTGGCGGCAGTTCCTGGAGGCCATGATCGCGCAGAACGTCGAGGTGACCATCATCGGCTCAACCCGCGCCGACGACATCGTGCGCGACGCCGACATCCTGCACCTTTATAAAAAGGCAGGCGTGTTGCGGTTCCTGTTGGGCATCGAGGGCACAGACGAGGCAACCCTGAAAACCCTGCAAAAAGGCGGGACCGTGCAAAAAGACCAAAAAGCCATCCAATTGCTGCGCGAAAATGGCATCATTGGTCTATGCACCTTTGCGGTTGGCTTCGAACAGGAAACTGATCGCGATTATTGGCAGCTGTTGCGCCAATTGCTGCGCTATGATCCTGACCAGATCATGTCGGTCTATGCCACCCCACACCGCTGGACACCCTATTACAACGACGCCAAAGATCGCCGTGTGATCCAACACGATCAACGGCTGTGGGACTATAAACATCAGGTGATGGAAACCCCCAAAGTGCCGGCTTGGCGGGTGTTTGCATGGGTGAAAACCATTGAATTCATCCTGCAATTGCGCCCCCGCGCCCTGTGGCGCAGCTATCTGCACCCTGATGCCGAAATCCGCCACGCTATGCGCTGGTACACCCGCATGGGACGCCGCGTCGTGCTGCGCGAATTTTGGCATTTCATATTTCTCGAGGTCCGGCGGGCGGGGCAGACCGTAGCCGAATATTGGGGTGGCGATAGGCAGCTTGATGAAAACGCCCACGCCAAACCCACCCGCGAAATTACCCCTTGCTGCCCCAATCCGACAGATGCTCAGCAAACCAAAAACCGGCCCAATAGTTGACGGCTCCACCCCTGCCACCTATCCAATAGACTTGCGAACGACATTGACCAAAGGAAGCGCCTAAATGACACTCCGGATGCGAAAGGCACGTGATCCCGCCGAAGAACACCGCGCCGCCACTATGCTTGAACTGTTTTTCGATCTCGTCTCGGTGGTAGCCATCGCAGCCGCCGCCACAGGTCTGCATCACACGCTGGCACATGGGCATGTACTTGAGGGAGTGTTGAAATTCATCCCTGCCTTTACGGCCATCTGGTGGGCCTGGGTTAATTTCACATGGTATGCTTCGGCTTTTGACGCAGATGATGCCGCCCATAAAATCGGCGCTATGGTGATCATGGCTGGTGCATTGATCATGGCCGCAGGCGTGCCAGGGTTCTTTGAAAACGAAAGCATGCTGCTGCCGCTGGCCGGTTATGTAGTCATGCGGCTTGGCTTGGCATTCTTGTTCTGGCGCGCCGCCAGCGCCAACGACCGCGAGTGGCACGCGACCGCGACCCGCTATGGCGTTGGCCTCGTTGTGCTGCAAGTCTTGTGGGTTGCGACCTATTTGACATTTGATGCGCCCGTGGCTTACGGCGTTTTCAGCCTGCTTTTCCTGTGTGAGTTCCTGCTGCCCACATACGCCGAAGCCGCCAAAGCAACCCCTTGGCACCGCCACCACATTGTCGAGCGTTACTTCCTGCTGAACATCATCGTCTTGGGCGAGAGCCTGCTGGCCGTCAGCTTTGCCCTGCAAGCCGCCTATCACGGTGGCCATATGGACTGGTCCATCGCCGGACTTGCGGCCGCGGGTATGGTCACGGTTTGCGCCATCTGGTGGCTCTATTTCGACGAAGTCCACCACCTGTCCCTGACCACAAAGACCCGCGGATATACATGGGTCTACGGCCATATCATCTTGTTTGCTTCAGGCGCCGCCATCGGCGCTGGCCTTGCGGTTATGGTCGAGGTGTTGGAACACAAAGCCCATATTTCACTACAGATCGGCATTGCATCAGTCGCCATTCCCGCCGCGCTCTACCTGCTTGGACTATGGTTCATCCACGGGCGGTTTGAACACAAGGGCCTGCAAAAATTCGTGTTGCCACTGGCTGCCGTTTTGCTGTTGCTGACCCCGTTTTCATCCTACGGCATCTACCTGATCGCACTTGTTCTGGTCCTGACAGTCATCGCCAAATCCAGCCCCGATAGCACCGCACACCAATAGGCTTACATCTTCGTTGACCAAAACCCCGGTGCTTACAAGCCGCGAAAAAGGGTTCCAAGCGTTATATGGCCCGTGCCATTTGGACATTCCCTGCATAAGAGCCCGCCACATAGACATCGAAATTGATAATTGTACCTGCGAGCGAACTGCTGACATTTTGAACAATGCGAATCTCGCCATATTTCGATTGAACCGGTTCAAATGCTATCTTTGAATCCAAACCACTCCTTGATGACAAACCAATCCTCTTAGCCATCCCGACAAATTCAGAGTTGATGCTTATGTCCATCCCTTTAACAAACATGCCATCTGGCGAATTTTCTTTGATTTCAATTTTAGACGGAGCGCCATTGATAGATACGGCTCCGACACTCGTGGACTCACATCCAATCAGAAAAATACTCACGATAAATGCCGCCAAAAGGCGGAAGGTGAAAAATTTAAACATAATAATACCTTCCAAAAATAAAATCTCCCAACAGGTGCGAGGGAAATAATTTCAAAATGCTTCAAACGGAGCAACCAGAATTCGATCATTCCGTAGTCGATAACTGTTCGGCTAGACCGCAACGTTATGCGGCTGTGCACTTGGCTTCAATGTTTTTCTACCGGCGGATCACACCGCCATCGTGGTCAACGCAGCATCTTCCCCATCGGCCTTGGGCAAATCATCTGCCAGCTCATAATAATCGCCCTTGTCGGCGCAAAATATATGCCCGATCAGCGACAGGCCCGTGGCCCCGTCCAAAGTCCCCGTATGGATCGACAGGTTCACTCCGGCCCCGTCCCAAAACAGGTTCGACCCACAGGTGCCACAAAACCCGCGCCGCGCCGTCTCGGACGACTGAAACCACGTCACCTCGCCGCTGATTTCAATGCCCCCTCGCGCGCAGGACGTCGCCGCAACATGGTGCCCGCTCCCCTTGCGACACTGCGTACAATGACAGGCAATCACAGGTCGCAGCGGCCCCGTCACACGGTATTTCACTGCCCCGCACAAGCAACTTCCCGAATGCGCCATTACATCGCCTTTCGCTTCGCCCGCCAGGCCCGTACCATCCCTTCAAACAACGCCAAAACGGCCAGCCCTAGCGCGATCCACTTACGTTCCGTCCATTGGCTTGCGCTTAAAACCATCGCGTCACTCAGCCCATCACCCGCCCGCAACATCACGGCCACAGCGGCGTTTTCCATGTAATCAAACCCGGCAGCCGCCAACGGCAGCGTGCTCGCGATCCAGCCTACCCATCCTTGATAAACTCGGGTATAGGCCATCACCAGCACCACCGCCAACAGCGCCGGAAAGGCACTGTCCAACTTGTGCTGTACGTTCAAATAAAAATCGCGACCCACGTCGGAAAGCGCAGCCAAAAATGCCTTGGCCTCTTCAACATTGTAGCCACTCAAGCGTGTATCAAACAGGGGCAATCCACCCGCCTCGGCCATGATCAACGGGCCTGACCAAAGCAACATCGTCAGGAACACCCCTGCCATCGTTGCACCCATTAACCAGAATATCAATCGCATAGCGATCTCCTAATTGATCCGTTCCAGCTGTGCGCCAAGCGCAGCCATCAGCGGCTCAAATATTGGGAAACTTGTGGTGATAGGTGCGCCATCGTCAATCGAAACGGGCTGCTGACTGCTCATCCCCAAACACATGAAACTCATGGCGATCCGGTGATCCAGATGGGTCTTGCACATCCCGCCACCAGTCACGGTGCCAGCCCCCGAACCCGTCACGATCAGCGTGTCCTGATCCTCTTCAATCGCAACGCCATTGGCCTCAAGCCCGCGGGCCATCGCGTCAATCCGGTCACATTCCTTAACGCGCAATTCCTTGACCCCGCGCATCACCGTGCGCCCCGTCGCGTTCGCCGCGACCACCGACAGGATCGGATATTCGTCAATCATACTGGCCGCACGATCTGCCGGAACCTCGATCCCCTGCATATCAGGCGAGAACCGCGCCCGCAGATCAGCCACAGGCTCGCCGCCCTCGATACGCTCGTTTTCATAACTCAAATCGGCACCCATTTCGCGCAGCGTGGTGAACAACCCGTTGCGCGTCGGGTTCAGCCCGATTCCAGGCACCAACACGTCCGACCCCTCGACAATCAACGCCGCACAAACCGCAAACGCCGCCGACGACGGATCGCGCGGCACTACAATCTCCTGCGCCGTCAACACAGGGCGCCCCGTCAAGGTGATCACCCGCCCACCGTCAACCGCTTCAACGCTTATGTCCGCGCCAAATCCCGCCAACATCCGCTCGGTATGATCGCGGGTCGCCTCTTGCTCGATCACCACGGTTTGCCCGTCCGCATTCAGACCCGCCAGCAACACCGCCGACTTCACTTGGGCCGAGGGCACTTCCATCTCGTAGCGCACGGCCACGGCATCAGCCGCCCCCATAATCGTCATCGGTAACTTGCCGCCACAACGCCCATAGGCCTTGGCCCCGAACAACCCAATCGGCCCCGTGATCCGACCCATCGGACGGCTCCGCAAGCTGGCATCCCCCGTGAATGTCGCCGCGATCGGGCAGGTCGCCATCGCGCCCATAATCAACCGCACACCGGTGCCGGAATTTCCGCAATCAATCACGGCCTCAGGCTCGGCAAAGCCGCCAACCCCGACGCCGTGTACTGACCATTCACCACCACCATGCTCGACCACATCGGCCCCGAAACTGCGCATCGCACGCGCCGTATCCAACACGTCATCGCCCTCCAACAGGCCGGTGATCCGCGTCTCGCCGACCGCCAGCGCACCCAAAATCAGCGCCCTGTGGGATATGGATTTATCCCCCGGCACCTCGGCCACACCGCTTAAGGGGCCGCATTTGCGTGATTTCATCGGGGTTGGATCACCGTGACCAGACATGCTCATTCCTTACCTATAATCCGCAACCCGCGCGCCCATCGCATCCGCGACGAAATTCAAAATGGTACCCGCGGCCGGGCTCGAACCGGCACGGCCTTCCGGCCCAGAGATTTTAAGTCTCTTGTGTCTACCATTCCACCACGCGGGCATTGTTGGGCGGGCTGAAATGCAGGCGCGACAATAGCGGCTGAGTTGACAAGAGCAAGAGGCATTCCAGCCTGCCGCAGATATCCACCGATTTTTCGCAAATTGGCGCGCTAGGATCAGATGTCTTGGCCCGCAGGCTCGATCAACATCGAGCGTTCCGGCAGCCACGGATTCAGTGCCAGCGCCGCCCGCAAAGTTGCCTGCGCCGCCCGCGTCCTGCCCAACCCCATCAAGGTCATTGCCTTGCCGGACAGCGCCCCGATATGTGTCGGCGTCAGATCCAGCGCGCGCTCCAGGTCCTCCAACGCGCTGACGTAATCGGCCCGCAAAAACTGAACGAACGCGCGCTGGTTATACCCCTCGGCATAGTCGGGACAGTAGGTGACCAACTCATCAAGCGCCTGATAGGCGGCCTCAAAATCATAGGCCTCGCGCCGCGCAATCCCGTGATCCAATAAGGCCTGCGCGTGCTCATCCGGCGCATCCCGCCACAAGGCCCACATTTCACCGTTCAACCGCTGTGCAGCGCGCGCATCAGGCGCGGCCTGCGCCTTGGCGATCAAACGCGCCAAAGCCGCCTCATGATCCGGTGCGGCAGGACACTCCTCCGCCACCGCAGATGTTGTCATCAAAAATGTCAAAACAATCCAGCGCATGGCGGTATTTGACCCGCAACACCCCGCATCTGTCAAATCACACGCGCGAGAGGCCCTAAAGCGCGCCCTCTTTCACCGCCTGCATTGCCACATAGGTTGATGTGCTGGCCACATACGGCAGGCTGGAAATCTTCTCGCCCAACACCTCGCGATAGGCTGTCATATCCTTGACCCGCACCTTCAACAAATAGTCGAAATTCGCCGCCAACATGTGGCATTCCTCAATCTCGGGCACCTTGCGCACCGCCGCATTGAACGCCAACAGAGATTTCTCGCGGGTGTCGGACAGGCGCACCTCGACGAACGCCACATGGTTCAATCCCAACCGGATCGGGTCCAACAACGCACGATACCCCGTGATGTAACGCTCACCCTCCAACCGTTTCAGCCGCGCTTG
>DEIK01000094.1:24469-24634 GCA_002352425.1 Rhodobacteraceae bacterium UBA2776 | reverse complement strand
ATCTCAGCTGTTGAGCGCGCTGGTTTGACTGGCCTTGCTGACAACCAAAAAGTTGAATTCGAGCTGGAAGAGGGCCGTGATGGCCGTCAGTCCGCAGGCGCGATTTCGCTGGTTGACTAAATTGTCTGGCGCGTGATCTTTTCACGTCCTACTGATTTGAAACAC
>DEIK01000094.1:20314-24457 GCA_002352425.1 Rhodobacteraceae bacterium UBA2776 | reverse complement strand
TGCCAAAAGTGCTATCGTGAATAGCAGCCTTTTTCGCCAACAGGGCACACAATACGCGTTGCGGGTGCCGCAGCCATAGAGCGACGTGCCCGAACCACCTTGCGCACCGGATGTGCGTTCATGGACTGATAGCTGGTCGATTGGTTCGGCGTACCACAGCAAATCACCCCATTGATCGAAATAGGCTGAAAGCCTGCAGGGCAATAGTTTGCCGAGGATGAATATGGGAAAATTTTCACATCACTCGCCAAAGCAGGTGCAGCACCGAGCAACAGCGCACCAAAGGCGGCGGTCATTACTTTTGAAATCATTATAAGTCCCCTAAATGTGGTCAAACACGCTATTAGAATGCAGAAATCACGATAGCAGCCGCAGCATTCATGTCAAACTTGGCTATGGAAACACTGCGTTTCAATTTCGGCAACTTACCGCTCCAGCTGCCCTTGGAATTCGCGCCATTCGCCCTTGCTCATGCCCGATGTTTCCTGTGTCACCTCTTGCCCCTTCAGCATCAAGCGGATGCACTCCATCGCCTTGCCCGACAGGTTTTCACCGCCCATACGATAGTCCTCAAAAGCACTGTAGGCAGCGGGCACCCAGTCGGCGACCACCTTGCAGATGGCGTCCGCGTAGATCCGAATTTCATATTGTGCGTGCATATCTGCGCGCAGCCGCAGGAAATGGAACAGGTTGTGCAGATCAACCTTCCAATACCACTGGGTGTAAATATTGGCGGGCAGGTTCATCCGTGCCAATTCACGCGCCAAACCTTGTTGGCCCTCATCCGAGATCATCGCCTCGTAGTTGTCATAGGCGCGGTTGGAATCTGATTTCAAAATTTCCAAAACCCGCGCGGCTTCTTCGCCTTGTAACGCCGCGCCACGCCCTTGATTGTTGACCACCGATTGGGCCGCCAATTGATCAGGGGCAGGGATGTAAAACTCGCGGTCCAATATGGAATAGCGCGCCGAATATTCATTCACGTTTGCCGTGCGATGCCGGATCCATTGCCGAGCTACAAAAACCGGCAGCTTTACATGCAGCTTGATCTCGCACATCTCGAACGGGGTCGAGTGCCAATGACGCATCAAATATCGGATCAATCCGGCGTCATTTTGAACTGATTTCGTACCACGGCCATAAGACACCCGCGCCGCCTGACAGATCGCGGCATCATCGCCCATGTAGTCAACCACACGAATAAATCCGTGATCCAGCACTTCGTAGGGGCGATAAAGATGCGCTTCCATCCCGCTGCTGACCGCCCGCAATGTTTGTTGCGGATTGGCGCGTTGCGCTTCAATTTCGGCAATTTGTTCTGGCGTCAGCGGCATTAGGCATCCCTTTGGGTTCGTTTTACACGGCAGTCGAGTCACAACGACACTATATCTATGGATTTCAGCACAGGGAACCACAATATAAGATCGCTGATACTCACTAACCACAATTGATAACTTTTTTCGCGGAATTTGGGCTTAAACCCAACTGTTGGTTGACTTTTAACCCTGTTGAGCCGACCTTACGAGAAAAAATATATACAGGTGTGACCCCAAAATGATTAGATCACTATTAGCTGGAATTTGTCTTGTTGCGCTTACGGCCTGTGGGTCTGGCACCGATCAGGGCGACGACGGAACAGGCGGAACAGGTGGAACAGGTGGAACCGGCGGAGCAGCGAGCGGGGTGCCTGACGCACTTGCCGCCAACCTGTCAGAAGCGACCTATAACGCGGGCAATAATACCCTGACTTTAACAGCGTATGGTTTTGACCACCCGAATTTGAGCGGCGCCTATACTCGCAACATTCCGCTTGACATCGCAAGCGCGGATGGGACCACAACCTATCAGGCCTACACCTATCAGGAAAATGCGCAGGCGCGGCAATACTTGGCATTGTTTGCCACCGGCACAACTGTTGCAGCTGGGGCCGTGGCAACTGAAGGCGAATTTGGATCGGCCTTTGGCGGCACCACCTATGCTCGCATTTCGGCCTACAGCCGCCCAACCCATGGCAGCGCACAATATCGCGGTGGCTATGCTGGTGTCATTGATTTTGATCCCGGCGGGAACGACCGTGGCTCACGGGTCGCTGGCGACGTCAACATCCGGGTCAACTTTGAAGAGGGCGTTGAAGGCCATATCGAAGGTGGCATTTCCAGCCGCCGCATCATTGATGCTGTGCCGGCCGGATTTGACCCCACCCTTGCGGATCTAAATCTGATCGACACAGCCCTGACAGACGGCGAATTTTTCGGCGACGTTCGCATCGGCGCAACTGGAGTTGGCAATTACGGTGGGATGCTGGGCGGCGTTGGCGCGACTGAGATTGCAGGCGTTATTGTCATAACGCCCTACGTTTCGGTAGATACCATTCACGAATATGGTACGTTTGTTTTGCCAGGGTGCTCGACGGCCAATGCTTCGCCAACCTGTCCATAAAACGGCATTTTCCCTTGCTCTGATAGCTTGGCTGGGGGGGATGTCTTCCCCTGCGGCCTATGCGCAGCAAACATTCACCTTGGGCGTTGAGGATTCTCGTGCCTATGGCATTAAGGCACTGAACTCTAATCGTCCCGATGTGGCACAGGCGGTTGCGCTTGGCCTGTTGCAGCGCGATCCGAACGATGTTCAGGCCTTGTTGATGTTGTCGGCGGCCCAAACCGCACAAGGGGCGGGCGATGAGGGCGCGATCACTGGTAAACGCGCGTTGGCTCATGCCAAAACCCCACTCGAACGATTTTCGGCAACCCGAATGATCGCCGCAGCCAAAGCCAAATCCGGTAAGTACACGCAGTCAGAATTGTGGTTGCGCCGCGCCTTGCAAGCCGCGCCAGACGACCGATACCGTGCCACCGTGGAGCGCGATTTCAAGCTGGTGAAACGTAAAAACCCGCTGAAGCTGGACCTGATTTTTAGCGCCAACCCAAGCTCAAACATTAACAATGGTGCGAGCAATGAGGTCGCATGGTTTTTTGATCTGCCCTTTTTGTTAAGTGGTGAAGCACAGGCCCTGTCCGGAATTGAATACACTGCGGGCTTGCGCGCCCGTTACCGCATTCGCCAAACTGCGACAAATGCGACTGACCTCGGATTGCTGCTCTATAGCAAAACATATTCCCTTAGCGAGCGTTCAAAAAGGCTCGCCCCCGGGGCAGACGCCAGCAATTATTCGTTTCGAGCGGTTGAAGTTTCAGCCAATCAGTTGAACCTTCGCAATGAGGGAAAAACCATGTTGTCCTATCAGGCGACATTGGGGCAAAACTGGTATGGCGGGAGCGCTTTGAACCGATACATGCGTCTTGGCATCAGTCAAAAGCACAAAGTTTCCCCCAAGTTGACGCATCGGTTCGCGGCGACGGCTGAATATCAAACGCGGATTGGTGTTCAAAATTATGATTTGACCACTTTTTCAGCCACTGGCGGGCTCAAGTTTCGGATCAAAGACAGCGGCAACCTTAGCCTGAGCCTAGAAGGGCGCAAAGCAAGTGGTGGTAACCGAAGCGGAGAGCATACAGGTGTAAAGCTGGCCGTGGGCTATGCTTTTGACAAGCCGCTGTTGGGCACTGATGTGTCGATCAATATGAGCGCTGGCCGGCGTGACTATCCTTTTTCAATTTACGCGGCAAATGGGCGTCAGGACAATCAGTTTAGCGCCGGTGTGACGCTGTTGTTTTCACAAACCGACCTTTACGGGTTTTCGCCAACGTTGGATTTCAAAGCTGCAAAAACGCAATCGAGCATTGATATCTTTGACACGAAGAGTCTTACTGTCGGGGTGGGGTTTCGTTCAACATTCTGATGCTTTGACGAAAGTCTCCTTTGCTATTCTCGCCCGTTGAAACAGGAGAAATGTTATGAAAATCAGATATTTGCACACTATGATCCGCGTGAAGGATCTGGAAAAGACAATGGCGTTTTTCGCCTTGCTTGGTCTCAAAGAAACGCGCCGCTACGAGAGTGAACAAGGGCGGTTCAGCCTGATCTTTATGGCCGCCGAAGGCCAAGAAGAATGCCCTGTCGAGCTGACATGGAACTGGGATGGTGATGACGATTTGCCCTCTGACAGCCGCCATTTCGGCCATTTGGCTTATGAGGTCGAGGACATCTATGCCAGCTGCCAAATGTTGCAGGACGCCGGTGTCA
>DEIK01000094.1:0-20297 GCA_002352425.1 Rhodobacteraceae bacterium UBA2776 | reverse complement strand
TGCTGCAGATGGGCGACAGCAAAGAGCCGGCCGAACCTTGGGCCAGCATGGAGAGCGTTGGTCATTGGTAAGGCTCACGCTTCTATTTTATCTGATACTTGCCAACGCTTTACAGGCCGATTGCCGCCAAGCGTTGGCCATTGGGCTGGATGTTTCTGGTTCGGTCGATAACACGGAATATCGCCTGCAATTGGACGGGTTGGCAGGTGCATTGCAAAACACCGAGGTGCGCGCCGCTTTGTTGGCGACGCCCTCGGCTCCGGTTGCTTTGGCGGTCTATGAATGGAGCGGGCCAGAGGATCAACATTTGATCGTTGATTGGACAAGGCTGCAAAGTCAAAGCGACTTAAATCAATTCACGACCCGCCTGATCAAAACCAAGCGGACCAAGGCCACAATTTCAACCGCGATTGGCAGCAGTATGCTTTTTGGCGCGGCTTTGTTGAAACGCCAGTCGGAATGCTGGTCCCATACGCTTGATTTGTCTGGTGATGGTCAATCCAATTACGGCCCGCGCCCACGCGATGTGAAATCGCACAAAATGCTGACGCAGATCACGATCAATGCATTGGTGATTGGCGCGGGGGACGTAGATGCTGAACTCAAACAGCTTACGGATTACTACAAGTCCGAAGTCATTTCAGGCCCCGCAGCCTTTGCCGAACAAGCCACAGGGTTTGACACCTTTCAGGCCACAATGGTACGAAAACTTTTGCGCGAGTTGCAGGGGCTTACCGTGAGCCGGTTGCGCCCTACGGATTAGCCCTGCAGAATTGCGCAGCCGCGCAGCCCTTCAAAAGGCGTATTGTCTAGTAGATATAGCGAATTTGATCGGTCCAATAGCGTTCCATGCGGCGCAAAGAGGCGTTGATTTCGTCAATCCCGTCGTGGCCCAGCACACCCTTGGCCTCAAGCCCATCCGCATGGCGCGCAAACAGTTCCGACACAACGTCACGAATATGCCGTCCTTTTTGTGTCAGACGTACCCGAACAGATCGGCGATCAATCTCGCAGCGTTGATGGTGCATGAACTCCATCTCGACCAGTTTTTTCAGATTGTAAGATACGTTCGAACCTTGATAATAACCGCGCGATTTCAATTCGCCTGCTGTCACCTCATTGTCGCCGATGTTGAACAACAGCAAGGCCTGCACAGCGTTGATTTCCAAAACGCCAACCCGTTCGAATTCGTCCTTGATCACATCCAGCAACAGGCGATGCAATCGTTCCACCATTGCTAATGTGTCCAGATAGCCCGTAATGAACCCTTGTTGGGCCGGGGTTGCCAGGTTTGAATGTACGCTCATTTAGTTGCTCCGCTGATTGCTGCTCAACGGTGACAATGAAGATAAATCGCAAACATTCGGTTAAACCACGAAAAATTCGCGAAAACTTCAAGCCAACTAAGATTTAAACGCGAATTTCGAGATGTCTGTCAGAAGATCCAAATAGGCTTCGGGCGTCGGAACCTGCCCGGTAACCCATTGATAAAGATCATGATCATTTTCATCTAGCAGAGTGTCATACAGGCCAATTTGCGCCGCATTCAACCGCACCAGCTCCGTGTCACTAAAGGGACCAAGGATCATATCCATTTCCTTGGTCCCCCGTCGCCACGAGCGCATTTTCAGACGTTTCAGGCGGTTTTGATCAGACTCAGACATCACAAATGATCCGGAATCGTATTGCGCAGACGTTTTTCTAGCCGCCCCATTTGGTCGATGTTTTCCTTCATCTTGCCGCGCAACTGACGCATCTCGGCCAACAGCCCTTTCACGTCGGCTGGCAGCTCTGCATTTTCTTGCGGCTCATCCACACCGTCGCCATCGCCCGTCAGTAACCAGACCAGCGAAATGTTCAAAATACCGGCCAGCATTTGCAACTTGTTGGCGCGGGGCTCAGATAGGTCGCCCTCCCAGCCCGCCACAGTTTTCAGTTTGACGCCCAGACGTTTGGCCAGCTCTTTTTGGCTCCAGCCCATGGCCTCGCGCGCACCTGTGACGCGGTCGCCAAAGGTAGCGCGATCCTCGGAATACCAATCGTCTTCAGTTTCGACTGCTGCTGTGTCTGCCAATGTGTCTGCCATTTCGGTCTCTTTCTTGTAATCCGCTTGATCCGCTATCGGCGGCAACCTAATACATGGGCCATAGATATACAAACCGGAGTCTGCCATGTCATTTCTGTCCAAAACGCTTGCCCGTGTGAAACCATCCCCGACCATTACTGTGACCACGATGGCAAACGAGCTAAAGGCATCGGGCGTTGATGTGATTGGGCTAGGAGCAGGGGAGCCGGACTTTGACACTCCAGACAACATCAAGGCGGCGGCCAAGGCGGCGATTGATGCGGGGAAAACCAAGTACACGGCGCCAGACGGCATTCCCGAGTTGAAACAAGCGATTTGCGACAAGTTGTTGCGCGACAACGGGCTGACTTATGTTCCCGCGCAGGTCAGCGTCGGCACCGGTGGCAAGCAGACGTTGTATAACGCGCTGGTGGCCACCTTGAACGCAGGCGACGAGGTGCTGATCCCTGCACCTTACTGGGTCAGCTACCCTGATATGGTGTTGCTTGCGGGCGGCACACCTGTTGCCATCGAGGCGACGCTTGAAGCGGATTTCAAGATCACCCCAGAACAGCTTGAGGCGGCGATTACGCCAAACACAAAATGGTTCATCTTCAACTCGCCCTCCAACCCGACGGGGGCTGGATACACGCGCGATGAACTAAAGGGTCTGACGGATGTTTTGATGCGTCACCCGCATGTTTGGGTGATGACCGATGATATGTACGAATATCTGGTGTTCGGTGATTTCGAGTTTGCCACACCGGCACAGGTCGAACCGGGCCTCTATGAGCGCACGCTGACCTGTAACGGGGTTTCCAAGGCCTATGCGATGACCGGCTGGCGGATCGGCTATGCGGCGGGGCCGAAAATGTTGATCGACGCAATGCGCAAAGTGCAGTCGCAATCCACGTCCAACCCCTGCTCAATCTCGCAATGGGCGGCGGTCGAGGCGTTAAATGGCCCGCAGGACTTTATCAAACCCAACAACGACATGTTCCTGCGCCGCCGCGATATGGTGGTCAGCGCCCTGAACGCGGCCAAAGGCATCACTTGTCCAACACCGGATGGGGCATTTTACGTCTATCCCTCGATCGCGGATTGTATTGGCAAAACCTCGGCGGGTGGCGTAAAAATCACCAATGACGAAGTGTTTGCAACAGCTTTGCTCGCGGAAACAGGGGTTGCCGTGGTGTTTGGCGCGGCCTTCGGGCTTTCGCCAAACTTCAGAGTCAGCTACGCTACGTCGGATAAGGCCCTACAAGAAGCCTGTAAACGAATTCAGTCCTTTTGTGCGGGACTAAAGTAACGAGGACACCATGGCAGCAGAACTACCTGACTATTATTTCCGCGTCCGTGAAAACGGCGCCATCGTGTTTCGGGTTGATACTGAAAACCGGCAACGCCGTATTGATATGGACCAGATTGCCATTATCAACATCAAGAACGGTGAATATAAACCCCATGGCGACCGAGAGTTGTCCAAAGAGGACGACGCAGCCATCGTGGAATGGATGCAGGCCCGCATGGAGTTGCTGGCCCTGCGCGACATGGACGATATCCACCGCGCTGTTGACTATATGAACATCACCACACAATGGGTGCAATCCAAGGCCGATGATGAACAGCTTGAGGACATCACTGATGTGCTGCTGCTGGCGATGCATGATTTGCGCTCGGTTCTGGTGCGCAAAAAAGCTGACCGCATGATGCGCGACAACGACAAATAGGGATATTGGCAATGAAAACCGCCCAGCAGCTGATTGACGAGGCCAACGCGCAAGTTGAACGCATCACGCCGACCGAAGCGGACGCATTTCGCAGCTCCCAAGGAGTGCTTTTTGTTGATCTGCGTGACATCCGCGAACTATGGCGCGAGGGCACCATTGCCGGGGCCATATCAGCCCCGCGTGGCATGCTGGAGTTCTGGATCGACCCTGAATGCAAATACTACCGCAAAGATTTTGACGGGGCGACAAAGATCGTGCTGTTTTGCGCCTCGGCATGGCGCTCGGCCCTTTCGGCGCGGGATTTGCAAAATATGGGCGTTGAGAACGTCTGCCATATTGATGGTGGCTATTCCGCGTGGGTTAAGCAAGGGTTAGACACAATTCCAGTCCGAAACCCTTATCTTAAAAAACCCGCCTAACCTCATCATTGTTCTTAAAATATCCTCGCCGAAGGCTAAAATCACTTTGGCGCAACATCAAACCTATATCCGAACCCCTGTGGTCCAGAACCGGTACATCATCAACCCACCTGCCACCGCCAGCCCGACAACCAAACCCATCCAGACACCAACTGCGCCAAAGCCGTAAGTAAATCCCAGCAAATAGCCCGCTGTCAGTCCCAGCGGCCAATAGGCAAAGGCGGCGATGATCATCGGCACCTTGGTGTCATGCACGCCGCGCAAAAGGCCCAGGGCCATCACCTGCGCCGAGTCCGCAAACTGAAACAAAGCCGCTACAGCCAGCAAGCTGGCCCCAATGCCAATGATCAAATCGCGTTGGGCTTCGTCAGGGGACAAGAACACACCGACCAAGGGCTCCGGCGTGGTCAAAAACACAACCACAACCAGGGACGATACAATCGCCGACATCGCCAAAACAACCAAGGCACCGCGTTTCAACCCTATTGCATCACGACGTCCAAAAGCACGCCCCGCCCGCACCGTGGCGGTGTTGGAAAAGCCGACTTGTACCATAAAGGTGATCGCCGTCAGTTGCAGTGCAATCCCATGTGCCGCCAGTTCCGCTGTACCAATCCAGCCGACCATAACGGCCGAGGCCGTAAACAATCCGCTTTCCGACAAATTTGTCAGCCCGATCGGCCAACCCATCTTGAACACCGCCCCGAAGGCCTCGCCATCAAGCCGCCAAAACCGCTGGAACATCGCATGTTCCGGCAGCTTCTTTACGATGTAGATCGCCAAAGCGAGAAACGACAGGCTATGCATTATCAAAGAGGCAATCGCGGCCCCCGCCACGCCCAATTCCGGCGCGCCAAAATTCCCGAAAATCAGCGCGTAGTTCACCAGAGCATTCAATACCACAGCCGCCAATGTGATCCACAACACGATGTTGGCGCGCTCCAGCCCGGCCAAATAGTTCTTTAACACCATCACCAGCAACGCGGGCAGGGTGCCCAGACAAGTGATGCGCAAATAGTCCTGCGCGATTTGTGAAATCTCGGGGTCCTGACCCATCATCACCAGCAACGGCCCAGACCACCACATCAAAGGCAATACGATCACACCGTAAATCAGCGAAATCCACATCCCCATGCGGGTGACGCGGCGCACTTGAGTGCCTTGGTTGCTGGCCTCTGCGCTGGCCACCATAGGCGCAACCGCAAAGGCAAACCCAGACCCCATGATGAACAGCAAAAACCAAAAGGATCCCGCGATGGTCACAGCCGCCAAGGCCTTGACGTCATACCAACCCAACATCAGCGTGTCGGTCATGTGAATTGCAAACTGCGCCAGATGGCTGCCGATCAACGGTAGGCCCAGCAGTAGCGTGGCACGTGCATGCCCGCGGTATGTCATATCTGTTGCCATATGACAGGCTTAGGACAGAAAATGCGGGCCGGCAAGCGTTGTGATTTACGGCGCTTGGTTTACCCTCCGCAACACTATGAAATGAATTTCCTGTTTGACGTCATGCAAAGACAGGGTGTTTCATTTCCGCCAAAGGTTGAATTGCGTTAGCCGGGTTTGCGCGCGATCAAATCAATCAACGCGGATTGGCCAGAATGACCTTCACCCTCGTCGATCTCTTGGTGATAGCTGCGCAGCTCCAACAGCCCAAAATCGGCGAAAGCTTGGCTTAGAGTTTCGTCCGTATACATGTTTTCGACATTCCGCGGACCCCCTGTGCCCAGTTCAACCTGCTCGGGCGTATAGCCATGCACCATCACCAAGCCACCGGGTTTCAGGGTGCGTTTGATGCCCGCAAAAATATCATTGCGCTGGGCGGGGCCAACGAACTGAATGAAAATGGCCACAACCATATCAAACTGATTTTCAGTCCAATCCCATGCCGCAATATCAGCCTCGTGAAAGTCCACAGTGACCTTGCGTGACATGGCCAGCGCGCGGGCCTTTTCAATAGCGATGTAGGAGCCATCCATAGCCACCACATCAAGCCCCTGTTCGGCCATATAGGTGGAATTGCGCCCCTCGCCATCAGCCACGGCCAAAACCTTGGCCCCCGCCGTTAGATAGGCTTTATGCTTGCGCAAAAACAGCGCTGGCTCGGTGCCAAACAAATAGCCAGCCTTTGAGTACCGCTCATTCCACATTCCGCGCATCCAATCTGGTCAGTTCCGAGTATTCACGAAGCGCCCCAAAATCAGCGTTGAAATACATCAATACCGATGGGGCGTTGCTTGAATCCAAATGGATTAGAATAACACAACATGCTCCGCGCTTCTCCCATCAAAGATAGTTGGAGCGCGAAGCAATTTCTAGTGGCATGGCAACAATTCTTGGTTACCCGCCCTTGCGCTGATCCGGATGCAACGATGCGCCCAGAATATGTTCAGAACCATGCACCACATGGCTGGCGCGTCCCACGATCAGCGGATCGGGTTGCGCAACGATGTCATAATCCTTGTCTGGATAGTCAATCGTTGACAGGAAATGCTTCATCGTATTGATCCGCGCGCGTTTTTTGTCGTTTGATTTGATGATCGTCCAAGGCGCATCCGCAGTGTCAGTGTAAAAGAACATCGCCTCTTTGGCCTCGGTGTAGTCATCCCATTTCGAAAGGGACGCCAAATCGACGGGGGATAATTTCCAACGCTTCAACGGATCATCCTTGCGGCTGTCAAAGCGACGTTTTTGTTCCTCTTGGGTGACCGAGAACCAATATTTGTAAAGCCGCACACCCGAGCGCACCATCATGCGCTCCATGTCAGGCGTTTGACGCATGAATTCCAAGTATTCAGATGGCGAGCAAAAGCCCATCACGCGCTCAACGCCAGCGCGATTGTACCACGAACGGTCATAGAAAACCATTTCGCCCGCGGTTGGCAGATTGGCGATGTAACGCTGATAGAACCACTGGCCGCGCTCCGTGTCGGTTGGCTTGTTCAGCGCCACGACGCGGGCTTCGCGGGGGTTCAAGTGCTCCATGAACCGCTTGATCGTGCCGCCCTTACCGGCCGCATCACGCCCTTCAAACAACAGCACAAACTTTTGCCCAGTATCATGCACCCACTTTTGAACCTTCAAAAGCTCGGCCTGCAATCTGGCTTTTTCGGCCTCGTATTCCTTTTTACCTATCTTTTTCTCGTAGGGGTATTCGCCGGTTTCAAAGGCCTGGCGGATTTTATCCGGCGAAACATTTGGAAAGTTTTTGAGCGTCCCAGACATCGCAGCCGAGGGCGATTCCGGCGCAGAAGCCGATGTCTTTGGGGCTGATTTGGTCGCCGTGTTCGCGGCTTTGGTGGGTGTGGTTGGTTTAGGGGTGGCGGGTGTCGTCATATCGCGTCTCCTGTCATGTTTTGATGACAAGAGTATAATGCAAACCACCGGTTTGCGCTTTGATATGGGTCAATAGGTTTTGGCCTTTTTGGTGTTGGATTACCCCGCCGTCATCAACCCGTCTTGCTGTAACACAGCCAGCGTTTCATCCAGGGCTTTGGCCGCGCGTTCAACCAGCTGATCAATCTCGCTTTTGCTGATCACCAGCGGGGGCGAAATGATCATACGGTCCCCGACATGGCGCATGATCAACCCGTTGGCAAAACAGCGTTCGCGACAAATATAGCCAACGGTGCCAGCATCGGCGGCAAAGGGCGCGCGCGCCGCCTTGTCAGGGGTCATCGCAAGCCCTGCCATCATTCCAAGGCTTTTGGCTTCGCCCACCAGCGGGTGGTCGGCCAATTGGCCCCATTTTTCGGCCAGATAAGGCCCGGTTACATCGCGCACTTGCTGGATCAGGTTCTCATCCTCAAGGATGCGTAGATTTTCCATCGCAACCGCACAGGAAACAGGATGGCCCGCGTAGGTGTAGCCGTGGTTGAACTCGGTGCTGGCAATCACCTCGGCCACCTCGTCCGACAGGATCGAGCCACCAATCGGCGCATAGCCCGACGAGAGCCCCTTGGCGATGGTCATAATGTCGGGACGGATATTAAGCGTATCTGAACCAAACCAGTTGCCGGTGCGCCCAAAACCGCAGATCACTTCGTCCGCGATCAGCAAAATGTCATGCGCGTCGCAAATCCGCTGAATTTCGGGCCAGTAGGTTGCCGGCGGGATAATCACCCCGCCCGCGCCCTGCACGGGTTCGGCGATAAATGCGGCGACATTATCCTCGCCCAACGCGGCGATTTTGGCCTCCAATTGTCGGGCCCGCTCAAGGCCGAAATCCTCGGGGCTGCTCTCGCCCCCTTCAGCATACCAAAACGGCTGATCAATGAAGGCGATGTCGGGAATCGGCAGCCCGCCCTGTGCGTGCATGGCCGACATCCCGCCAAGGCTGGCCCCGCCCATGGTCGAGCCGTGATAGGCATTGTGCCGCGAGATGATCACCTTTTTGTCGGGCTTGCCTTTGGTGGCCCAATAGTGGCGCACAAGCCGGATGTTGGTGTCATTGGCCTCGGATCCGCCCGAGGCATAGAATACATGGTTCAAATCCCCCGGTGCCAGCTGCGCCAACTTGGCGGACAGGGCGATCACAGGGGCATGTGTGGTTTGAAAGAACGTATTGTAATAAGGCAGTTGCAGCATTTGTGCATGGGCCGCATCGGCCAGTTCATTGCGACCGTATCCGATGTTGGTACACCACAAACCTGCCATGCCGTCCAACAGTTCAACCCCTTCGCTGTCGCGCAAAAACACCCCCTTGGCGCTGCTGATCACCCGCGCGCCCTTGGCTGCAAGGTCGGCGTTGGTCGTGAAAGGATGCACGTGATGCGCCGCATCCAGTTTTTGCAGATCAGCAGTTGGCATGTTGTGCAGTAGGGTCATTTTCAGGCTCCGGAAGTGTTGGGAATGTCTTTGCCAAATGCTACGCGCAAAAAACCAGCCTGCCTAGGGGTTGTTGACGTTTGGCCTTGATTGTTCCAGACCGTGTGGGAACGCAAAAACCATGAAAGCCGAATTGATGTCAGAACTTGCAAACGCCTGCGCCCTTTGTGGCAGCGAAACGGCCCTTGCGGCGGTGGATGTGCCACCTTCCGAGCAGATCGTCACCCTGTGTGCGACCTGTTGCGCGGGCATTGCTGGCGACATTTCCGATGCCCCCCATTGGCGCTGCCTGTCCGACGCAATCTGGAGCACGGATGCCGCCACCCAAGTCACCGCCTATCGCTTGCTGCACCGCCTGAAAGCCGAGTCCTGGGCGCGCGATCTGTTGGACATCGCCTATCTTGAGCCGGAAAATCTGGAATGGGCCGAGGCTGGTCTAGCGGAGGAAGATGAGGACAGCGGTGTGATCCACCGCGACACCAACGGCGCGGTTTTGACGGCGGGCGACACCGTGACCTTGATCAAAGATTTGAACGTAAAAGGCGCAGGCTTTACCGCCAAACGCGGCACAGCTGTGCGCAACATCTCTTTGGTGCCGGACAATGCGGGTCACATTGAAGGGCGCGTTAGTGGGCAGCAGATTGTGATTTTAACGGAATTCGTCAAAAAATCCTGATATCATCCCTTCATGGATAGACATTTGCTCAAAATCATCACCGTTGCTGTCGGTTTGATCAGTGGTAGCACAGCAGCTCATGCGGCTGGGTGTGACCTGCCGCCCAACGTGGTCCAATTGGCCGCTGATGCGGGCCGCGTGATGAACGCCAAACGCGTCAAAGCGGGATTGAAGCCGCTCGTCGTGGATGAAAATCTAGAGGCAGCGAGCTTTGCCCATGCCTGTAACATGTCCCAAGTTGGGTATTTCTCGCATCAAGCCAAAGATGGCAGCGGCCACAGCCAACGTTTGAAGCGCCAAGGTTGCGCGCCCAGAATTTCAGCCGAAAACATCGCCGCCGGTCACACCGAGGCCCAGCCGTTGATCAATGCATGGATGGCCTCAAAGGGGCACCGAAAAAACATACTGATCAAGCGCGGCGCGGACCGCTATGGCATAGGTTTGGCCCATGCTGGCAAGGCCTTTACCCACGGGTTGGTCTGGGTCGCTCTGTTCTCTAGCCCGTGCCGCTAAAAACCGCTACTACACATCCATCCAGATTGTCACCGGCCCGTCATTGACCAGCTGCACTGCCATATCGGCCCCGAACGCACCTGTCGCAACTTTAATCCCTTGGCCGCGGATTTGGTCCGCGAAATATTCATACAACGCGCGCCCTTCATCCGGGGCGGCGGCGGTTGAAAACCCGGGACGATTGCCGCGCGATGTGTCAGCGGCCAGCGTGAACTGACTGACCACCAGCGTCGCACCGCCTGTGTCCAGCACCGAGCGGTTCATTTTACCAGCTTCATCGGTGAAAATGCGCAACTTGCCGATTTTGGCGGCCAAAGTGTCAGCATTGGCCTGCGTGTCGCCCTGCATCGCACAAACCAAAATCAACAGACCCGCACCGATCTCGCCGATCACCACACCGTCCACCGTGACCGAGGATTCTGTGACCCGTTGAATTAAGGCTCTCATCAAAGGCTCCTATTGGTTTTGCGCAATAATGTAGCCGATGACACCCGCCGCAATCGCGCCTAAAATAACCGCAAAGGCGATCTTCCAGACCGAATAAGGGCGTTGGCCTTGAACCTGACCCGTGCGCCCGTTCACAACAAAGCGAAAGGTCTTGCCGCGGTATTTATAAGCCGCCAACCACACCGGCAGCAGGATGTGCTTGAAGGTCACATCATTGATGGTCGTGTCGATATTGCTGATCCGCTGTCGATCCCCGCCAATGTCGAATTTCACGTCCCGCGCGATCACCCGATCCATATAGTGACGGGCTTCTTGGTAACCATCGGCCAATTCGACCGTATAGCCTTCGGCGCGAAATCCGGCCAGATATTCGGGGCGATAGGGCTCAAGTTCGGACAGATCCCACGGGCCGAGCGCATCTGTAAAGCGTTTTGGCAAGGTCTTGGAGGCCAGAACCAACACATCATCAAAAAACCGCGCCACACGGCCTGATGCGGGGGACCAACGGACCTTTTGCACCCGCTGTTGCACGCGCTTTCCATCGCGTATCACGGTCTTTGTGACATAGTAAACCGTGCCGCGCTGTCCTGTGTAACGACTTTTGGTGTCGGCATCATAGGTCCAGTAAGGCACGTAAATACCCTGTAATTTCCGCCCCTTACGCGCATATTGCTTGACCCCGTTTGGCGCGAACCAAAGCCCGCCCAGCCAATCGGCAAGGGCATCCCGCGCCACAGATTCATTCATCGCAAAAGGCAGCAGCGCTTTTGGTTTGATCTGGCGCAGGGTGCCGGTGTCCGTGACCACTGGGGTGGCGCAAAACGGGCATTCAGAAGCGTGAACCTCGGCGTCAAACTCGAATTTGGCGGCGCAATTGGGGCATTGCACCACGCGAACCTCTTCGATTTCGGCCTCGGGCAAACGCGCATTCAAGGCGCTGTTGAAATCCAATTCTGCTATGGCTTGCAACCGTTGCACGCCATCCCCCTCGATCACCGCGTCATGGCCGCAATGATCGCAAATCAGCTTGCCTTCACCCGGAGCAAAGCGAAAGTCGGCCCCGCATTGATCGCAAGGGAACCGATGTTCGACGGCAACATTGGGCGTCATAAAGGGATCGGGCGCGTTTGCCATTGGTGTTTACGCCCCGGGTGGTGGGGGCGGCATGATGGTGAACAAGGTCGCCAATTCATCCACATCCTCGGCCGTTTTCCAGCCGTCTTGACCTGCTGCCCAAACATATGTTTCGCGGCTCAAACTGCCATCCATCAACATCCGCCCCATGTCGGCTCGTGAAAAAGGCCCCTTGGTTTCGGTGCCTTCTGCCACATGCCAAACTTTTTCTACGCTTGGGGCGGGCGGAGGTGGTGGGGTCGCCGCCTGTGCTGTTTGCGGTGCAGTTCCCCAAGGCCCCGTTTGGTTGGCCATCTGGCCCGCCATCGCCATGCCCATCCCCATGCCAAGGCCAGCTCCCATGCCACCCCCGCCATTCGGGTTGCTCGCAGCAGCGGTCATCGCTTCGGCCGCAGAATATTGGGTGAACTTGCCCAGATCGCCTGCCATCCCCATCGAGGTGCGCTTGTCCAGCGCGGCCTCAACGGCGGCTGGCAACGAGATATTTTCGATGTAGAGCTCCGGCATCGCCAGACCGTATTGCTCCAACACTGGCCCGACTTGGCTGACAACCAGTTTGCCCAAATCAGAGGTATTGGCGGCCATATCCAGCACTGGAATGCCACTGCTGGCGATCACCCGCGAAAATTCCTGTACGATGATGTTGCGGATTTGATAGCTGATCTCGTCCATAGTGAATTCACCATCGGTGCCAACAATTTCTGTCAGGAAACGGGCCGGATCAGAAACCTTGACCGTGTATGTGCCATAAGCGCGGATGCGCACGGGGCCAAATTCAGGATCACGGCAGATGATCGGGTTCTTGGTGCCCCATTTCAGGTCGGCAAAACGCGTGGTGTTAACGTAGTAAATTTCCGATTTGAACGGTGATTTGAACCCGTGATCCCAATGCTGCAACGTCGTCAGGATCGGCATGTTGTTGGTTTCGAGCATGTAAAGCCCCGGCGTGAACACATCTGCCATTTGGCCCTCGTGGACAAACACGGCGGCCTGACCTTCGCGGACCGTTAGCTTGGCGCCATATTTGATCTCGTGGTCTTCGCGCTCAAACCGCCAAACCATCGTGTCACGGCTGTCGTCGACCCAATGGATCACGTCAATAAATTCGCCGGTTAGAAAATCAAGAATACCCATTTTATGTTCCCTTCAAGCATGGGGTCATGAGGAACCCCCTAAAAGTTCGGCTGCAATTGTCTCGATGATCGGCCGGGCTTGCTGCTGGGTCATGCCGGGCTGCAAGCGTGGATCATAAAGGATTTGCAACAACAGTTCGTCGTGGCGGGTGAGGAGCGCAAACTCCTCGTCATCGTTGAATATCGAGGGGCGGGCCGAGGGGCTGTCATTGGCCAACCCCATGCCCTGGGCCAGTTCTTCGTGGATGCAAGCCAACCGCAGCAGATCGTTATGCTCGCCACGGATTACGGCCACCGCTTTGGCGTAGGTTGCATCTTTTTCGCCGTTTGTATCGGCCAGCAGCAAACACAGGGTCGAGCGCGACATATCCGTCACCAATCGCAATGAGGCGGTGCCAATACCGGGCACAATTTCCTGCAATCGCGGCCCTGCCGTTTGGCGCTCATCCTCATTGAGGATCAAAACATTGTAGTTTGGGTTCACATTGCTCAGCCGGATCGGCACGCCAGTCAAGCGTGACAGGCGTTTGATATAGCGGCCAATCTGGGCACGATCTTTGTCGCGCTGCGCCAATGGTACCGAGGGGCCGAACTCGACCATCATCCGAATAGGTTTTTCCCAACGGCGCAGTTTGCTTTCAGTGACCTTAGCGATAATTTCGTCGCCCGTGTTGACGTACTCGTCAAACAAAGCAACGCGAATGAAGTTGTTCACCAGATTGCGTTCGGTGAACGGCACATCAGGCCCACCACCGTCATCACGCAATAGACCAAGCACCAAGAGATCGGCCTGAACACGCGCCAAATGTGTCGACATGGCGCGGCTGGCTTCACTTTGCGGGGTTACAAGTGGTGCTGGTTTGGCTGGGCGTGGCGTGGGGGCCGCAGGTGGCGTTACAGGCGTTGGCACGTCGCAACCGGCCAGCCCAATCAGGCTGGCCAGTGAGAACGCCACAAACAATCTGTGCAGTATCGCCATGCTTTTTGTTAACCCAGTCGTTATTTTCCCGTCAGCGCGCCACCGGCGGTGTCACCCACCTTGTCGCCGCGCGCCTTGGCGGATGCAAGCGTGGTTTTCAACTCGGCTTCCATTTGCGTCAACTCGATCTCGGCAGCGGCGCGATTGGCCTTGCCCTCATCCGCGATGCGCAAGCTGTCTTCAATGGTGGCGATCAACTCGGCATTGGCGGTTTTCACAGCCTCAATGTCAAACACACCGCGCTCCATTTCTTCGCGGACGGCCTTGTTGGCGACGCGCAAGTTCTTGGCATTGGCGGTCAGCAATTCGTTGGTCAGATCATTGGCTTCACGCACCGCGCCCGCGGCCTCGGCCGAGCGCTGAATGGTCACAGCCTGCGCCAGTTGGGTTTCCCACAATGGCACCGTGTTCACCAAGGTCGAGTTGATTTTGCCAACCAGTGATTTGTCGTTTTCCTGAACCAAGCGGATCGACGGCAAGGATTGCATCGTCACTTGGCGTGTCAGTTTCAAATCATGCACACGACGTTCCAGATCGTCGCGCGCCGAGCGCAGATCGCGCAGTTCTTGGGCTTGCATGACTTGTTTGTCCTTGGCGGCCTTTTCGACCTTGGCCTCTTTGGCGGGGATGGTTTTGGTATCCAACACCTTTAGCTTTTCTTCGCCAGCCGCGATGTAAAGCGCCAGTTCGTCATAAAAGCTAAGCGTCTTTTCGTACAAGTTGTCCAACGATTTGATGTCTTTTAGCAGCTTGTGCTCATGGCCCAACAGGTTATCCGTAACCATATCCAACTGGCCCTGAACCTTTTCAAACCGCGACAGGAATTTGGCAAACGGGGCTGTGCGTCCCAGCAGCTTTTCCCACCAGGACCGCTTGCGCCGCACATCCAGTTCAGAAACCGAAAACCCGCGAATGGTTGTGACCATATTACGCAATGAATCACCCGCAGGGCCGACGTCCTTGTTGCGCACATCCACCAACATGGCTTGCGAAATCTCACGCAGCTCTTCTTGGGCGGACGAGCCAAAAGCAATGATCGAATTGGTGTCCCCCATGTCGATTTCGGCCATGCGTTGCTTGATACCCTCGGCAATCGGCTTTGGCGCGCCTTTCAGTGGCACGATCTCGGTCGAAGGTTCGGGCAGGACCACGGCTGTGATCTCCTCAATGGATTTCAGCGTTTTCTCGGCCTCTAGGCGGGTTGTCTCGGACATTGGTACATACTCCTGAACTGGTTTTGTGGCCCTATCGGCCAGTTTGTATTCCGTCGCGTTTCAATCGGTCGCGCAGCACTTCAATTTCGACATCCAAATCACTGCGGTCATCCAGCAGCAGTTTTTCGGTGCGGGCGGCAAAGTTGTCCTCAAGGTCACTCAACAAGGCCACAAAATCAGCGCGCGTCTTTTCATCCTTGGTGCGGGCATAAAGATCGGCAAATTTCACCGATGCATCCCGCGCCCCCAGCAAATAGACGCTAAGGTATTTGCGCGCGGCTGTTAGGTCGCGCGGGTCTTCTTCTACCGTGCGAAGCATTTTGCGCACAGTGCCCTGAAACTTGGCCACGCGGTCCTCGATTTGGCGGTCCCCTGCACGCAAAATCGCGTCGCTCATTTGGGACAGATGTTCTTCGGCCTTTACGACCACCCGCGCCACGCGCTCGGTCTGGAACGGATCAATCCCTTCCATGCCCTTGTCGCGCATTGGATCAATCCCAAAGGCAAAACCGTGCAACACCACGCCAAGTCCGCCGAAAATCAACGCCGCAAACGGTCCACCACTGACGTAGCCCGCGATGAACAGACCGATCCCTGTCAGGGCCGACCCGAATATTTTGCGCGGAATTGCCGGGCGTCGCGCCACGCGCCGTGCGTTGTATTCGTTTTGGGCGACAACTCCGTCGCGGGTTAACCATGCCGCCAGCATCAGCACGCCGAACGCCAACAGGCTGGTCGCCATACCTTCGGGATTTTTGAAAAATGCGCGAAACAACAGGGGCAGGGGGGCAAAAAATAGCAGGTTCGCCCGCCATCCCGCACTGATATCTGCCGAAATCTCGCTCGGCTTTGCATCGCGATCAATGCTGCCATCGGGGCTGAATTTACCACCAAAACGCTTGGCCATCACACGCCCCCAAACAAAGAAACGTAAAAGATCAATGCGATCAGTAATGTGAACGCAAGTTTTTGAAGTCCGGTTGCAGACATATTTCCCCCTAGAGTCTCCTAATATATAGGCGAGATCAGCCGCCCATACCAGCCTGACCAAACGTCGCTAATCTTTGTAGTCGGCTTTACGCTCGGCATCCAGTTTGCGGGCATAGCCAGATTGGATCATTTCGACCAGCACCAGCACCACAATCGAGAAATAGAAGGTGGTTTTCGACATTGGCAGTAACGCATGTCCAAAGACCTTGATCTGTAGGCTGTCGTCATGCATCGCATGCGCCGCCGCAGGGCCAGCCTCGCCCAACAAAACCACACCAACGATCAACAGGATGAACAGGCCCAACACCTCATACATCCGGTTCCTTTCCAAGAATGCTGTGACCCCGTCGGCCAAGACCAACATGGCAACACCCGAAAGCAAAATGGCCGTGGCAAGGATCGGAAACACATCGGTGATGGCAAGCGCCGAAAGCACAGAATCAAAGCTGAAAATCAAGTTCATAACCACGATCAGCATGACCACTTGAGTAGCCGATTTGCCTTTTTTGTGACTGACATCGGCATCCAGATGTTCGACCGACAACATGTGCGAGATTTCCTTGAACGCGGTATACATAATGAACACACCGCCAACGATAAACACCGTGGTGGCAAAGTTGATGCCGCCCTCAATGATACCCGGAGAGTTGAAGATGTAGAACGGTGTCGACATTGCGGCGATCAGTTTGATCATCACAAAAAGCAGCACAACCCGCAGGACAACGGCGATGATTATGCCCCAAAACCGCACGGCTTTTTGTTGCGCAGCAGGGGCGCGTTTGCTCTCGATGCTTATATATAGCAGGTTGTCAAAGCCCAGCACGGCCTGAAGGAAAATCAACACCAACAGGTTGCCGGCGTTCTCAATTGTTAGCAGATCAGTCATGTCGCACGCCCTTGGTTACAAAATTAGATAATTATTACATACGTGTTGGCGCGCGTTTTGAAAACTGTCTTATTTGCGGCGCCGTGTGGGTTTTACCTTGGGTTTTTGGCTTGGTGCAGCCGCCATGCCTAACTGATCGCGCAGCACGCGTTGTTTGATTTCCTCAACGGCACCCGCTTTTAATTCACCCAACCGGAACGGGCCGTAACTGATGCGAATCAAACGGTTCACCTTTAGGCCAACCTCTTCCATTGCACGCCGAATTTCGCGGTTTTTGCCTTCACGCAGCGAAATGGTCAGCCACGCATTGGCACCCTGTTGACGGTCAAGCACCACGTCAAAGGCTTGAAAACGTTCACCATCAACCGTCACCCCCTGTCGCAACGGCTCCAGCGCCTTATCGTTAGGGCGCCCATTCACCCGCACACGGTATTTGCGCGTCCATCCGGTTGAGGGCAGTTCCAGCTTGCGTTTCACACCGCCGTCATTGGTCATTAACAACAGGCCTTCGGAATTGATGTCCAAGCGCCCGACACTCATCACCCGTGGCAAATCCTTTGGCAGGTTCGCAAAGACTGTGTCGCGGCCCTTTTCGTCACGTTCGGTGGTCACTAACCCGATGGGCTTATGATACAGCCACAGCCGCGCCATATCCGGCTCGCCTACATCCGCCCCATCCACAACGATCTTGTCGCGTGGGGTGACGTTCAGGGCCGGGCTGTCAATCAGCACGCCATTCACGGTGACGCGGCCAGCCGCAATCATCCGTTCAGCCTCGCGTCGGGATGCAAGACCTGCACGGGCCATAACTTTAGCGATACGCTCGCCGGTTTTCGGGGGGGCTTTGGGTGTATGATTTTCCATGCCTCGCTCTAACCCTTGTTTGCCTAAATGAAAAGCGACTTGGCAAAACCCGCTCCAACAGGCAAACCTAGCCCCATGAGCCAATTCATCAGCCATATGGGCATTGCCTTGGAGGAGGCCCGCGCCGCCGCCGCCCGTGGCGAAGTCCCCTGTGGTGCAGTGATCATCGCCCCAAACGGTGACATCATCGCGAGGGCAGGAAACCGCACCCGCGAACTCAAGGATCCAACGGCCCATGCTGAACTCCTTGCCATTCGCGCGGCCTGTGCCATCGTCGGCTCCGAACGCCTCACGGATCACGATCTCTACGTCACGCTAGAACCCTGCCCAATGTGCGCTATGGCAATCTCGGCCGCCCGCATCAAACGGCTTTACTATGCTGCCTCCGACCCAAAATCCGGTGGCTTAAACCAAGGCCCGCGTATCTTTACCCACCCCCAAGCCCACCATGTGCCTGAAATCTACGACGGCATCCGCGAGGCCGACTCCCAACAACTCCTCACGAATTTCTTCGCGTCATTGCGAAAGTAATCGGCCGCCCCCATCATTGTTCCGACAAATATCCCCGCCGGAGGCTCCAAGACCTCCAACAAAACCAGCGTCAAACTGAACCACAGCCTTGCGACCCGCCCCGCAGCCCGCTAAAGCAATTTACAAACAGATAAACCGGAGCACCGTGATGTCGATCGACAAGGAAACCGCCGCCCGTGTGGCGCATTTGGCCCGTATCAGGGTCGCAGACGAGGCGCTACCGGCGCTGGCCGAAGAATTCAACGCCATCCTTGGCTTTATCGAGCAGTTGAACGAGGTCGATGTTGAGGGTGTTGAACCAATGACCTCCGTCACGCCAGCCCGCCTAAAACGCCGCGATGACGTGGTGACGGACGGCTCCCAGCAAGAAAAAATTCTCGCCAACGCACCAGATGCCCGCGAGGGTTTCTTTGCCGTGCCCAAAGTGGTGGAGTAGCCGATATGACAAACCTGAACACCCTTACCATCAGTGAGGCCCGTGACCGTCTGAAAGCAGGCGACATCACCGCGGTCGAGTTGACCGAAAGCTGCCTGTCCGAAATCGAGGGCGCAAAGGCGCTGAATGCTTTCGTTCACAACACACCTGAAATATCCCGTGAACAGGCCAAGGCGGCTGATGCACGGATCAAAAAAGGCGACGCACCCGCCATGTGCGGCATCCCGCTGGGCATCAAAGATCTGTTCTGTACCAAGGGCGTTTTGTCCCAAGCGGGTTCCGCTATTTTGGACGGGTTCAAGCCGGAGTATGAAAGCACAATCACCCAACAGCTTTGGGACAGTGGTGCCATCATGTTGGGTAAATTGAACATGGATGAGTTCGCTATGGGCTCGACCAATGAAACCTCGACCTACGGCAATGTGGTGAACCCGTGGCGCCGTGGCAACGACACGGCTGAACTGACACCGGGTGGCTCATCCGGTGGCTCCGCTGCGGCTGTGGCCGCTGATTTGTGCCTTGGCGCAACCGGCACTGATACAGGTGGATCCATCCGTCAACCCGCCGCTTTTGTCGGCATCACGGGGGTTAAGCCGACTTATGGGCGCTGCTCGCGTTGGGGCGTTGTGGCCTTTGCGTCGTCGCTTGATCAGGCCGGACCGATGACCAAAACCGTGCGTGATGCGGCGATTATGCTCGAGGCCATGTCAGGTCATGACCCCAAGGATTCCACCAGCGCCGATCTGGCCGTGCCAAATTTTGAGGCCGCGCTAACAGGCGATATCAAGGGTAAAAAGATAGGTATTCCAAAGGAATACCGCATGGACGGCATGCCTGACGAGATCGAGAAGCTCTGGGCGGATGGCACGGCTATGCTCAAAGACGCCGGCGCTGAAATCGTTGATATTACGCTGCCACACACCAAATACGCGCTGCCTGCCTATTACGTGATTGCGCCCGCCGAAGCCTCCTCGAACCTGGCGCGCTATGACGGGGTGCGCTACGGCCACCGCGCCACATTGGCGGCCGGCGAAGGCATTGACGACATGTACGAAAAAACCCGTGCCGAAGGGTTCGGCCATGAGGTCCAGCGCCGCGTGATGATCGGGACATATGTTCTGTCCGCAGGGTTCTACGACGCCTACTACAATCGCGCCCGCAAGGTGCGCACCCTGATCAAACAGGACTTTGAACAAGTGTTCAACGCGGGCGTTGACGCGATCTTGACACCGGCCACACCGTCAGCCGCTTTTGGGCTGGGCGACATGACCGATGCAGACCCAGTGCAGATGTACTTGAACGACGTTTTCACCGTCACCGTGAACCTTGCTGGGTTGCCCGGCATTGCGGTGCCAGCAGGCATGGATGCACAGGGCTTGCCATTGGGGCTGCAACTGATTGGTCGTCCGTGGGAAGAGGGCGATCTGCTGAATGTTGCCTATGCGCTGGA
>DEIK01000011.1:2146-4616 GCA_002352425.1 Rhodobacteraceae bacterium UBA2776 | reverse complement strand
GATGAAGTCATCGCATGACAACTCCAATCAAATGGCATAGGTATCAGGGCTTCAAATTGGTCGCGCTGGTGGGCTACGTCTGCACCCAGCATAAGTCGCCCACGATGCTGCAATGTAACCAGTAGAACTTGCATACCTGGTGTGTGCCCAGGGGCTTTGATCAGTTTGAAGGTTCCATCCCCGAAGAGGTCATAGTCGCCCTCTACTTCTAGTACATTCAGTTTATGAAGGTCTTGAAAGTCGTTTTGGACATAAACTGCTTGGGTCCATTCATCAGGAAACAAGGCATACCGTAATTCATCCCGCTGCATGACGTGTACTGCGTTTGGAAAATAGCTCATTCCGCCTGCATGATCGAGATGTAGGTGTGAATAGATGACGTATCGGACATCTTTGGGTTGGATCCCCATGAAGTCGAGCTGTCGATCGATGGCGTGATTGCGGGTGAATGCCTGCGCACCGAAGCCCTCGCGGACACCGGGTCCCCAATAGGCTTCTGCTTTTTCGGGGTCGGACACGGCGTCATTACAGCCTGTGTCCCAAAGGATGACCCCGTGGTGCGGGTGCTGAAATATGGCGACCGTGGTCGGAACGGTCACCGTACCTTCGGCAAAGGTCACAAGTTTAGCCTTCTCGACCGTTAACGGACCGCAATCAACAACGCACATTTTTGGTCCAGATTTCATTCTTCCCCCCTGCCTTCTTCAACTCCAAGGAAGCAGGTTTTGTGCCAAATTGACTTGGAGCCTACCATTCTTTTGTTATCAAGGTGTTGGCAGCTATCATTCTGTGTGGCTCGTTTCAGTTTAAGATTCATTATCCAGTGAATTCCCATTTTGAGAAACCTGCGGGAAGCTTTATGGACGGCGCAATTGAGGCAAATTGGAGGGGGCGATCTGGAGCTTTTTGCGCCGCAGTGGGTGCCCTTGTCAGGCATCTAGGTAATTGATGGGGGCAGTAAGACAGCATTTTTGTTCCGGACATCCTGTCCTCCTTGCTTCCAAAATTACCAAGCAAGGTGTCTACAAATCTAGGGGCTATTCAAAGAATAGGACTCTGTAAGTCGTCACAGAGTGAGGTAGTTCACTTGTGTATTTTACGAAAAGGCGTTTACCCGTCCGAATGCTGTTGGGTACTTTCTGATCTGGGCCGTTTTGGCAATGTCCTGTGAATATTTCACAACCCGTCTATTAAACGTCGCATGATCAACCTGAACACCTCGCTCAGCCATAATTCCCCCCAGATCTCGATAAGAAACGGCATAGAGAACGTAAAAGAACACTGCGTACAAAATCATATCTTTCGGATAATGGCTGCCCTTGAATTCAACGCTCATATTTGGTGCGTCCTACCTGTAGGTTTTTGGCCAACATATGACAGATTCAACGCGAGACTGAAACTTTGTGACAGAACCAATAAATGTGATGGCTGGCCGTCAACTTGACGATACTTGTTATCATTATGATTTATGAATCACTAATCATTTTATTGACATCGTGCCTATCACTTGCCAACATATGGCAACAAAAGGGGAATCCTCTATGACGTTAGATGAATTGTCGGGCCTGTACCGCCAAATGCTGATAATCAGGCGCGCTGAAGAGCAACTGCAAAAGTTGTTTGTTGATGGAAAAGTCCCCGGTTTTCTGCATTTGTCGATTGGACAAGAGGCGGTGCCGGTCGGGGTCTCACAGGCGCTCGGCGATAGTGACACGGTGTCATCCAACCATCGCGGACATGGGCATACTCTTGCCAAAGGTGTGGAGCTGGACGGTTTTTTCGCCGAAATTCTGGGCAAGGCGACAGGCCTGTGCAAAGGGCGCGGTGGGTCGATGCATGTGGCGGACCTTAGCAAAGGGATGTTGGGGGCCAATGGCATTGTCGGCGCCGGTTTGCCGATCACCACCGGCAGCGCACTGGCGCTTAAAATGCAGGGCGAGGGCAACATCGCGGTTGTGTATTTCGGCGACGGATCATTGGCCGAAGGCGTGGTGCATGAATGTATGAACATCGCTGCACTGTGGTCTTTGCCGATCTTGTTTGTTTGTGAAAACAATGGCTGGTCGGAGTTTAGCCCGACAAAACGCCAGTTGGCGACCAACCTGAATAAGCTGGGCAAAGCGTTTGGCATTAAATACGTGTCGGTTGACGGAAACCATGTGACAGAGGTTGCCCAAGCTGCCACAAAACTGGTTAAGGGCATACGGGCAACGCCCTCTCCTGCGATTTTGGAATGTGACACAACCCGCGTGCGTGGCCATTTTGAGGGGGACCGTCAGGATTACCGCGATAAGGCCGAACTGGAGGGCTTGCAGGACCGTGATCCGATCCAGTTTACCGCTGCGGAATTGGTTAAGGCCGGCGCAACAAAATCTGCCATCCAGACTATATCCGATGAGGTGGACGCTAAAATCGAGGCTGCCGTCGAGGCTGCTTTGGCTGCGCCTTTGCCCGACCGCGAAGATATTCT
>DEIK01000011.1:0-2115 GCA_002352425.1 Rhodobacteraceae bacterium UBA2776 | reverse complement strand
GCGCTAAAAGACGCGATGCAGGCCGACCCGACAGTCTTTGTGATTGGCGAGGATGTTGGCGCCGCTGGCGGTTCATTCAAGGCAACGCGCGATTTGCTGGACGTATTCGGGCCTGACCGGGTTTATGACGCCCCCATCGCCGAGGCCGCGATTACCGGCATCGGGGTTGGCGCTGCGCTGACCGGTATGAAGCCGGTGGTCGAAATCATGTTCATGGATTTCATCACACTGTCGATGGACATGCTGGTCAATCAGGCGGCCAAGGCGCGTTCGATGTTTGGCGGCCAAGGGTCGGTTCCGATGGTGCTGCGCACACCGCATGGTGGCGGATTGAATGCCGGGCCGCAACACTCGCAATGCTTTGAAGCGTGGCTGGCGCATGTGCCGGGCCTAAAGGTTGTTTGCCCGTCCAATCCGGCGGATGCCTATGCCCTGTTACGTGCGGCGATTGACGACCCTGATCCGGTGATCGTGGTTGAAAACAAAGCTCTATATGCAATGAAAGGCGATTTGCCCGAAGTTGTAGACCCCATCGAAATCGGCAAGGCGCGGATCACGCGGTCCGGCACGGATGCCACCGTTGTGACCTATGGCGCGGCTGTCGGGCTGGCCGCCGCCGCCGCCGATATTCTGGCCCCCGAGGGTATTGACGTCGAGGTGATTGACCTGCGTTCGTTGCAGCCATGGGACGAGGCAACCGTTCTGGAGAGCCTGTCGCGCACCCATAATCTGGTTGTGGCGCATGAGGCTGTCGAGGCCTTTGGCATCGGTGCGGAAATTGCCGCCCGCATGGCTGATGTAGGGTTTGACGAGTTGGACGGCCCGATTGTGCGCGTTGGCGCGCCCTTTGCGCCATCCCCGTTTGGTAAAACACTGGAAGATGCCTATCGCCCCAACGCGGAAAAAATTGTCGCGGCCCTGCGCCGTTCACTCGCCTGAATATCAAGGAGAACACCATGACCACCGAACCCATTCTATTGGACACCGACGGCGCAATTGCCACGCTGACAATCAACCGACCTGACACGCTGAATGCGCTGGATGTCGACACCATCCGCGCCATGCACCTGACATTGGACAAGATCGAAAACGATCCAGCGCTCAGGGTTGTGATCATCACAGGGGCGGGCCGCGCGTTTATTGCTGGCGGCGATATTGCCGATCTGAATTCACGTCAGGGCCTGCCGCATTATCAGGAATTTGCCGAGGAGATTCATAACCTGTTTCGCCGGATCGAAACATTTGACAAACCAACTGTCGGGGCTGTGAACGGCTTTGCTTTGGGCGGCGGCACCGAATTGCTGTTGACGCTGGACATCCGGATTTTGTCAGACAAGGCCAAGCTGGGCCTGCCAGAAATCACGCTGGGCCTGTTTCCCGGCGCGGGTGGCACGCAACGGATCATCCGGCAACTGCCGCTGTGCCGCGCCAAGGAAATTATGTATACCGGTGACATGCTGACCGCTGACGAGGCCGTGACTGTCGGGTTGGCAAACCGCGTTGTGCCCCATGAAGAGCTGATGGCCGAGGCGCGGGGAATGGCGGAAAAAATTGCCTCGAAATCACCGCTGGTTTTGAAGATGTTAAAACGCACCCTGACTGATGGTGCGGACATGCCATTATCGGCCGCGATCCGGCACGAGCAGGCGATGATCGGTCTGGTTCTGGATAGTGCAGACGCACATGAGGGCTGTACCGCATTTCTTGAAAAACGCAGCGCTAATTTTACAGGCACCTGATTATGACTGAACTGCTAATGCCAAAATTCGGCCTGACAATGACCGAAGGGTTGTTACTGGAATGGCACGTTGAAACCGGCGTGCCCTTCAAGGCAGGTGATATGCTGTTCACGGTGGAAACGGAAAAAGTCGCCACCGAAGTCGAGGCCGAAGCCGATGGCGTTTTGTCTGAAATACTGGTTCCGGCCGGGGAAACTGTTCCTGTCGGGGTGCCTGTCGGAATGCTGGCGGGCGGCGGTGCTGTAACGCCAGCCAAACCAAAACCACAGGCTACAACAGATACCCAAGACAGCCCCTCGGCCCGCAAACTGATGACCGAACACGGGGTGCAACGATCCCAGATCGAGGCAACCGGACGCGATGGGCGGGTGATGAA
>DEIK01000132.1 GCA_002352425.1 Rhodobacteraceae bacterium UBA2776 | reverse complement strand
TGCCACAGCTTTCGATGCTGGACTATTCGTTCCGTTATAACCTGCCGCCTGCCGATCTTGGTGGCCCAAAAGACGTCTACACGCTGCACAATTACAAGCATTTGCTGTATGGCGCTGAAGGGTCTGAAGGCACTTATAATACCGTCGATTTGATGGTGTTCGTGCGAACGATTATTGCCGCGATGTTGGTGACGATCGCCAATATTTTGATGTGCTATCCGCTGGCCTATTATCTGGGGCAGTCCAAGGGCTCGGGTTTTGTGCGCCTTTTGGTTGTGCTGCTGATTATCCCTTATTGGATCAACGAAATCCTGCGGGCGTTCGCGTTGCGGATTATTTTTGGCGACAGTGGCCTGATCAATGAAGTTCTGATGCTGACCCATCTGACCAGCGAACCGATTGATTTCATCCGCCAAGACATCGCACTTTATGCGGGTTTGGGGTACGCCTACATCCTGTTGATGTTGTTCCCGATGTATAACGTGATTGAAAGCCTTGATCGCAACCAAATCGAAGCGGCCCGCGACATGGGCGCGTCATGGGTTCGCATTCATCGGCGCATCGTGATTCCACACGCCAAACCGGGCATTGCTTCGGGCGCGACGATGGTGTTCATGCTGTCCGCTGGTGCCTTGGCCGCTCCGCAAGTGTTGGGTGGGCCAAGTAGCCTGTGGTTCACGCAGTTGGTGTACCAATGGTTCAACGATTCACTGAATTGGCAGCAGGGCGCGGCCTATGCGATGGTTCTGTTGGTGTCGACGATCGTGATTGTTATTGGCCTGATGCGCGTCTTCAAGGTTAACATGGGAGACATTGGCAAATGAGCAGTAAATTCGTCTCTCGCTTTGCGCTGGGTGCCTATCTGATCATCTTTTTCAGTTACCTGTTGGGGCCGCTATTGGTGATGAGCCTAACGGCGTTCAACTCGTCAGGGTTCCCGTCAGTGTCGCCTTGGGCCTGTTTCACATACGAATGGTTCACGGTTTTGTTCAAGGATGAGCGCATTCTGGGCAGTATCCTCAACAGCCTGAAAATCGGGGCTGGTACGGTCATATTGTCCGTGTCGATGGGTCTTGCGGCGTCATTGGTTTTGACGCAGGTTTGGCCAAAATTGCGCACGACATATTACACGTTGATCATTGCGCCGATCCTTATCCCCGGCGTTGTGTTGGGGATTTCGACCGTGGTGTTTTGGGACAAGGTCGGCCGCATGTTTGGCCCCTCGACCGAGGCGTTTTTCCACAACGGATTGTTGTTGACCATACTGGGTCAATCTACGTTCATCGCGTCCTACTGCATGTTGGTGTTTGTGGCGCGTTTGCAGCGGTTCGACCCTGGCCTAACCGAGGCTGCGCTTGATTTGGGTGCGACCCACACGCAAGCCTTTCGTAAAATCCTGTTGCCGTTCATGCGCCCCGCCATTGCAAGCGCCGCGGTTCTGGCGTTTTTGGCTAGTTTTGAGAACTACAACACCACCACATTTACATTCGGGAACTACCCAACCCTGACGATCGAATTGGCGCAAAAAGTGCGCTACGGGATCAACCCGTCGATTTCGTCATTGGCGTTTATCATCATTGCGTTGACGGTTTTCGGGGCGTTGGCTGTCGAAGCGGTTCGTCGCAATTCCGCACGCAAAGAGGCCATCAGCGAGGGCAAGGCCGTTGCAAAATCCGGCAGTAAATTGCCCGGTTTTTTGCGCGGCAATCCGGCGGCATTTGGGTTTGTCGGCTTGGCGATTGTTGCAATCGTGATGATCGGCACCGCCCAGAGCCATGATCCGCAGCAATGCAAAATGCAGGTGCGTGAAGCCAAGCAGGTCGAAATCCAGAAGCGAATCGAAGAACTGCGCCAGCAACGTCTGATCAAAGATCAAACCGATGCACGTCAAGGGCCTGACATCTTTGGCACACCGGATTCAGAGGGTTCTGATGCGCCCAAAGCGCCAAGTGGCAGTGGTGCCTTTGGGGGTGTGTTCGCACCGACCAATCTGGACAACGAAGACAGTGACTAGCCCATGCTGATTGCGCAGATCAGTGACACCCATATTGCGGGGCCTGATCTGAAAACCTATGGCATCGCGCCGATGGCTGAAAATCTGGCGCGCTGCGTTGCCCATATTAATGCGCTGACGGTGATGCCTGAATTGGTGCTGCACTCGGGTGATGTGACCAATGATTTTCGCAGCGACGAGGCGCAGCGCGCTGCTGATATCCTTGCGGGTTTGAACTGCCCCTTCTATTTGGTTCCTGGCAATCATGACGACCGTGACGTTCTGTGGGATGTGTTTGGTGGCACGGCTTGTCCGACACGCGCCGATGGGTTTTTCAATTATGTGATTGAGGGGGCCGTTCGGATCATCGCATTGGACAGTTTGGATGCGGGCCAAAGCGGTGGGATGATCTGCAACACGCGTGCTGCATGGTTGCGCACGGTTCTGGCGCAAGGGGGCAGGCAACCGACAGTCATTTTTCTGCACCACCCGCCGATGGAATGCGGCGTACCTGAGTCCGATCTAGACGGGTTCAAGGGCGCGGATGTTCTGGGTGAAATTGTTGTAGGATACCCGAATATTGAGCGCATTTTATGCGGCCATATCCACTTGCTGACCCACGCGCGTTGGCGCGGGACTGTGGTGACAACAGCGCCCAGCATGGGGATGCAGTTGAACTTGGATCTAAGTCAATCCAGCCCGTCGAAATTCTTGCTGTCTGATCCGGCTTATTTACTGCATCACTGGATACCTGCGGGCCGTTTGATCACGCATTGTATTGAAGTGAATGACGCCAAAGGACCGTTTGATTTCGTAGATCACGAGAGCAACCCGATTTAGTCGGTCAAATCACGCGGTACGATGAAGGCCTCGACACGCCCTGTGCGCGGTGAAACATCCGCCCAGCTCTCGGCCTCAAAATCAATCACCGTGGTCGCGGCAGAAGGGTACTGGTCGAACTTCGGATGATTCGGCGCGGTTTTGACCAAAAAGGCAGCCAGCATTGCGGTGCCGGGGTTATGTCCAAGCAACATAACGGAATCGTGTCGGCTGCCCTGCAAAATGGTGAACATCCGGTCCGGTGAAGCCAAATACAAGGCAGATGTGAACTGTACATCATTGGCCCGATGGCAATGTTTTGCGATATGGCTCCATGTTTCCGAGGTGCGTCGTGCAGTGGATGAATAGACAGCTTTGGGGCAATAATCATTTTGATCCAACCACTTACCAATTGCCTTGGAGGCCTTATGCCCGCGCTCATTTAGCGCGCGATCATGGTCATCCAAAGTGGGATTGTCCCAGCTGGATTTAGCGTGGCGTGTCAGGATCAGACGAAGGGTCATTGGGATTAAAAGCTGCCATATGGAACGCGGATTGTTCAGGCAATCTGCCATATTTGGCCCCAGCAGGGCAAGCCTTTCGCACTAAACAACCTGTTTCCATACAGGCTCCGCCAACGGGCGCGTTCAAGTGTGATTTGCATTTTTCTACGTCATATTTTTCTGTCATCGCATCCACAGGGCAGGCGGTTTGACAGGGCATGTGGCAGCTTTCGCAAGGCTTTTGAGCGGTCATGGGCAGTTCGATGTGCACGGGTAACGCAACGGCAGCCCGGAAGGATATGAACAAGCCGGCGACGTCATGCACCAACAACCCAACCGGCGAGACCCACGCCCGGCCGCTGCGCGTCGCCCATTGAATAAAGGGCGGGTATGGCGGCCCGTCAGAAGGGAACATTGCGATGCCGTTGTGGCCGTTGGCCCAAGGGGTGACGGTGCGTTTTGACCAGCGATCCAGCGGGTCAGCGACACCATCGCGGTATTCGGGCGCTTTGGTGAAATTGGGCCAAAAGCCTGGTTCATGCGGGCCGAGCAGCAGTAAAGTTTTAGCCCCTTCGGGGGCGGCATCATCGGCTGTGGGGTGCAGGGCGCCAAAAACATCCAGATGCAGCGCACGGAGCGAGGTTTGCAGCGCCTGATACGTCATTTGCGAAAGAATGGCAGTGCCAATATCCAAGCGAGATTGGATGGGCGCTCGTCTTGCCATTGCAACCCGATGGTCATGTCATCATGGCCGGCTTTGGGCTGTGCGATATAGGTGCGAAACAGCCGGTCCCAAATCGACAGGGCAAACCCGTAGTTGCTGTCGTGCTCTGCGCGAATGTCCGAGTGATGTACACGGTGCATATCGGGCGTGACCAACACCAGCCGGACAACACGATCCACTCCCAGCGGTAGTTTGATATTGGCATGGTTGAACATGGCGGTGGAGTTCAGGATGATCTCGAACAAGATCACGGCGAGGCCTGCAGGTCCCAGCAGATATACCAAACCGATTTTTAGTAACATCGACAGGGCGATTTCAACGGGGTGAAACCGGATGGCGGTGGTCACATCAATGTCGCGGTCAGCATGGTGTACACGGTGTAGACGCCACAGCAGCGGGATTTTGTGAGTGATCAAATGTTGCAGCCAGATCGCGAAATCTAGGAACAGGACCGTTAACAGAATTTCCACCCCCGCAGGCCAATCAAGGTGATTAAACAGCCCCCAGCCAAGTCGCTGTGCATCATAAGCTGCCCCCACTGCCAGCAGCGGCAAAACAAAAGGCACGGCATAGGGCAAAGCACGCAAGGCGAGTGTATCAATGACGATCAATGCCCAGTTTGTGACCCAGCGCCGTTGACGGGTTTCACTGCGGATGCGGCGTGGCAGAATGGTCTCGATCAACGCGAGCAGCAAAAACAGGCCGACAAAAATGCCCAGACGGATGTAGGTTTCGTTTTCCATTGGCCAGCCATACCTTGCAGGTGGATTGGGTGCAAACACGGGGCTCACACATTTTTGTCAGAGCCTACTTTCGGATCAAACTGCCCGCCCCGTGGTCAGTGTAAAGTTCCAACAAACAGGCGTTTGGCGCACGGCCATCCAGAATAACCACCCCGCGAACGCCCCCGTTGATAGCTGCCAATGCGGTTTCGGTTTTCGGGATCATGCCGCCCGCAATAGTGCCGTCTTTGGTGAGTGCGTTGATTTGTGTCGGGGTCAATTCGGTCAAAACCTTGCCGGATTGATCTTTGACGCCCTCGACATCGGTGAGCAGCAACAAACGGTCTGCCTTGAGTGCGGTGGCGATGGCCCCCGCCGCGGTGTCGCCATTGATGTTGTAGGTTTCGCCGTTTTGGCCAACCCCCAAGGGCGCGATGACAGGAATGGTGTCGGCCTCGAACAGGGTGTGTAAAACCGAGGGGTCCAACTCGGTTGGGGTGCCGACAAAGCCAAGGTCAGGGTTGGTTTGGTCGCATGTGATCAGGTTGGCGTCCTTGCCGGACAGGCCAACAGCCTTGCCGCCCTGCGCATTGATCGCCTGCACGATGCGCTTGTTGACGCGGCCTGATAACACCATTTCGACCACCTCAACGGTGGCGGCATCGGTGACACGCTTGCCATCGACAAATTCGGACACGACGCCCAGCTTGCTTAGCATCTCGTTGATCATCGGCCCGCCGCCATGCACGATCACGGGGTTCACGCCGACTTGTTGCATCAGCACGATGTCACGGGCAAAGCTGTCCATGTCGGCGTCATCGCCCATCGCGTGGCCACCAAATTTCACCACAACGGTTGCACCGTCATATCGTTGCAACAACGGCAATGCGTTTGACAGTGTGCGGGCGGTTGCAGCGCGGTCGAGATTTGTTTGGTCTTGGGTCATAATCAGCATCCTTGTTCCATACCCTGATAATGGCTTGTTCATGCGGTGCCAAGGGTTGTGCCATTTGGATTGTCTTTTAGCGGGCATCAACCTAGGGTCTGGGCAAATGTAAATGGGGGCTGAAATGGCGAAAACCAAGCGGCGTAAGATCATGTTGTTGACAGGCGCAAGCCGTGGCATTGGCCACGCGACGGTGCAATATTTCAGCGCCAAAGGTTGGCGAGTGATCACTTGTTCTCGCTATCCGTTTCCGGATGAATGTCCGTGGGGTGGAGGGCAGGAAAACCATGTGCAGATTGATTTGGCTGACCCGCGCAAAACCATTGAGGCCATAGAAGTGATCCGCGACAAGCTGGATGGGCAGCTGGATGCACTGGTGAACAACGCAGGAATTTCACCAAAAGGGCCAAATGGTGAACGATTGAGCACGCTTGATACGGACTTGATGTCATGGGGGCAGGTGTTTCACGTCAATTTTTTTGCCTCGGTCGTTTTGGCGCGTGGGTTGAAGGAAGAATTGGCAGCGGCCAAAGGCTCGGTCGTGAATGTGACGTCGATAGCTGGTGCGCGGGTGCACCCATTTGCGGGCGCGGCCTATGCCACATCCAAGGCCGCGTTGGCCGCATTGACCCGCGAAATGGCGCATGATTTTGGGCCGCTGGGAGTGCGGGTGAACGCGATTGCACCGGGTGAAGTTGAAACCTCAATCTTGAGCGAGGGCACGGACGAAATTGTCAAAAATCTGCCGATGCGTCGGTTGGGGCAACCCAAAGAAGTGGCCTCGGCGATCTATTTCCTGTGCTCGGACGAATCGTCTTACATTTCAGGCACAGAAATCGAGGTGAACGGGGCACAGCATGTGTAGTACGATCTTCACATCTCAATAAGGCCAGTATCAGCATTCGCCCACATCTGGGGTGAATTCGGACTGCATAAAACGAAAATTGCACGTGTACCCGACCGCTCGTCGCTCCCTTGCGGGCGCTTCTCGCTTAGCAAAGAAAGCTCGAATGTTTCATGAGCGGCGGTTTAGACCAGATCTGCGATAGTACTGCGCAAAATGTCGATGCCATCGCCTTTTTCCGACGACGTCAGGATCAGCTCTGGGAAGGCGGCAGGATGTTTGGCCACGGCTTTGCGCACTTGGTCTAAAACGGCGACGCGGTCTTTGTCTTTGACTTTGTCCGCCTTGGTCAGCACCACCTGAAACGTCACCGCCGCACGGTCAAGCAACGCGAGGATTTCCTCGTCCACTTTTTTCACGCCATGACGCGCGTCGATCAACACGAAAGCGCGGCGCAGGGTTTGGCGCCCTGACAGGTATGATTTTAACAAACGCTGCCATTTTTCCACCACGGGAATCGGCGCATTGGCATAACCATAGCCTGGTAAATCGACCAGAAATGGGCCGTTTAAGGTGGTGAAGTAGTTGATCTCTTGGGTTCGGCCCGGGGTATTGGAGGCTCGTGCCAAGCCTTTGCGCCCTGTCAACGCATTGATCAGTGTCGATTTGCCAACATTTGAGCGGCCGGCAAAGCAAACCTCAAGGCGGTCCGCAGGTGGCAGCCCGTCCATTGCGACGACGCCCTTTAGAAACTCGGTGTTGCCCGCAAACAGTTTGCGGCCGCGTTCGCGAGTCTCGGCTTCGGGTTCTTCAGCAAGGGTGAATTGGATTTGCATCAAAGTACCTCGACCTCGTCGCCAATATTGATTTGGCCGGATTTGACCACAACGCCGTAAACCCCGAAATCTGTATGGTCCCAGTTTTCTTTCAACGCGCCCAATGTGTCTGCGTCGCGTTTGCCTGTGTCGGGGTTTGCGGTGGTCGCCATGCAGCGCACAATGCGTTCTTTGATGTCAAATTCGGCTTGGCCAATGCGCACCCGTTTACCAACCCAGTCAAATTCTTCCCATGGCTTCAACCCGTCAAACCACAGGTTCCCACGCCAGCGCAGTGGGGACAGATCGGCCCCGACTGCGGTGCTTACGGCCTGATTGCTGGTCAAGTTAATCAGGCTGATTGACGGAAAATCAGTGTCGGTCATGCCACGTTCAGCAGCCTGCACAAGCTGGGCAGAGCCCGTGCGACCTACCGGCATGATCGGGCGTACCCAGTCCAGAAAGATGTCTGAATCTGTGTTGGGATTGAAGGTGATTTCAGGCCGATCGGGATGTGTCAGGGTGATGGTGTTAGCTTGTTCATTCAGGGTGGCCTTAATCGCCATCAAGGACGGCGTTTTGGAGCCGCGCGAAAAGTTGCCACAGGGCACCCATTTTGATCCATCCACCTTGGACAGCTCATGCACTACAGCCCAGGCGCGGTCCCACGGCATGGTTTTGCCTGCGGTTAGTGCAACGGATTTCAGGGCCTCAACCCCATGTGATTTTATCGGGTGTCGCCATATATGGGTGAGCGGCCGCGTCACTTTTCGCTCTTGGACTTGCGTTTTAGGCCCGCCTTGATGTTGCCGAATACATCGGGTTTGGCCCCTTGTGAGCGCATGATCGAATATTGCTGAATAAAGGTGATGGTGTTGTTGGTGATCCAGTAAAGCACCAGACCGGATGCAAAATTACCCAGCATGAACATGAACACCCAAGGCATCCATGCAAAGATCATGGCTTGTGTTGGGTCAGTTGGTGTCGGGTTCAATTTTTGCTGAAGCCACATCGAGATGCCCAGCAAGATTGGCATCACACCCAAAGAAATAATCGCGATCATGGAACCAGCTTCGGGAGCGGCGAATGGCAACAGGCCGAACAGGTTCAGGATCGAGGATGGGTCAGGTGCTGAGAGATCGCGGATCCAGCCAATAAAGGGGGCGTGGCGCAATTCCAGCGTGACAAAGATCACTTTATAGAGCGAAAAGAAGATCGGAATTTGCATCAGGATTGGCAAACAGCCCGCGGCTGGGTTGACCTTTTCGGTTTTGTAGAGCGCCATCATCTCTTTTTGCATTTTTTGTTTGTCGTCGCCGCAGCGTTCTTTCAGAGCTTCCATCTCAGGCTGTAAGGTTTTCATCTTGGCCATGGAAACATAGGATTTGTAGGCAAGTGGCAGCAGGGCCGCCTTGATGATGATGGTCAGGGCAATGATCGAGAAACCCATGTTGCCAATATAGCCATTCAGCGTGTGCAGCAGCCAGAAAATCGGTTTGGTCAGGAAAAAGAACCAACCCCAGTCGATCGAGTCCAGAAACCCTGTGATGCCACCGGATTTGCCGTACTCTCTAATGGTTTCCCATTCTTTCGCACCTGCAAACAGGCGGCTTTTAACAGAGACGGTTGCGCCGGGTGCAATGTCTTGGGTCGGCATGCGCGCTTCGGTTTGGTAAATGTCGTTGCGGCGGTCATATTTGACGACTGAGGTGAAGTTGGCCTCCGGAACCAAAGTGGTCATCCAGTTTTTGTCGGTGAAGCCAACCCAGCCTTCAGATTCGATTGTGATCAAATCGGCGGCGGCACCTTCTGTTTGGACGACGTCCAAATCAGGCATGTCATCGTAGTCAATTTCTTGAAGCTCACCGTCGGACATCCGGACAACGCCTTCGTGCAGGATGAAGAAGCCCACAGTGTCTGGTTCGCCATGGCGCGCAATGATCCCGTAAGGTTGGGCGCGCTGTGCCGTTTGGGAAGTGTTTTCGACGGATTGAGTGACCGAAAACATATAATGCTCATCTACGGCGAAGGTACGTCGGAAAATCAAGCCTTTGCTGTTGTCCCAAACCAATGTGATTGGGGTTTCAACGGTCAGCGTTGCTCCCGATTCCAATTGCCATAATGTGTTTGCGCTCGGGACGTCTTCAGCGGCCAGTGATCCGGCGCGGGCCCAGCCGTAGAGAGCATAATAGGGCTGGTCTTGATTGATTGGGCTTAGCAGGGTCACGATGTCTGAGTCATCATCAAGCGTTTCGCGGTAACTTTTGAGTTTCAGGTCATCAAGGCGGCCGCCAAACAACGTGATCGAGCCCTCCATCTCAGCGGTATCAATCGTAACCCGCTCGGCAGTTGCCAACCCTTCGGCTTGGGTGGTGGCGGGAATTGCGGGTGCGGTTGTGGCATCTTGGGCAGCTACGGCCGGGGGTGTTGCTACGCCTGTGCTGCTTGTGGCTTGTGCCGATTCGGGCGGCAGAGTCAGGTCAACGGGTGGCGGAGGCGGTTGAAACCATACGGTCCATACCAGCATCACGATGCCGCTGAGCACTACTGCAAGAATTAGGTTCTTGTTTTGATCGTCCATTGTGGGACACCCTGTCACTGAAATTGGTCTCAGTGGTTCAACAGGGCAAGGGCGCAAAGGTCAAGCGGTTTTCCCGTTTTTACAGGGTTTTCTGGAAATAAACCTAGCCAGCTTTGCGACCAATCCGCGGAGGGGCGGTCAGTTTGCTGCGGTGCTTTTGCATCCATTCAGCCGCATCTTCAAAAGGCATCGGGCGAGCAAGACCGAAACCTTGAATGTGACCACAGCCTAGTTGAGCCAACATTGCGTGTTCCCCAACGGTTTCCACACCTTCGCCAAGGGTTTCCAGATTGAGCTGCTCGGCCATCGTCAGGATTGCGGTCACCATGCGCTGTTGTTCGGGGTCGGTGTCAACTTTCATGATGAAAGAACGATCAATTTTTATCCGGCCAACGGAAAACCTGCGGATATTGGCGATTGATGCGTGTCCCGTGCCAAAATCATCCAGATCAATCGCGCACCCCAACGACGCAAGGCCTGCGATATTGCGGGTAATAATGTCATCCCCTGTACCCGCAACAACAGTTTCCAACACTTCGACGGCCAAACGATCAGGGGATAGGTCGAAACGGTCTAGCTCCCAACGGATTTTTTCAACAAGTTTAGGGTTTTTTAGTTCGGCGCCAGAGAAATTAACGCCAATTTTGGGGACTACAAACCCCTTTTCTTGCCATTTGACGAGAGACGCAAGAGATTGAAACAAGATCACCTCACCCAGCCGCTCGAACAACCCGGCCTCTTCAATGGCGGGCAGGAAATCGCAGGGCGGGATCAGGCCACGCTCGGGATGATTCCAGCGGGCCAAGGCTTCGAATCCAGTGACTTCGCCTGTGTCAGTGGACACTTGTGGCTGAAACCATGGCAGAATTTGACCATTCTCCAGTGCAACGGTGACCTCTTCGAGTAAATCATGCTGTGCCTTGGCACGGCGCCGCATTTCAGGCGTATAGCTGCGGATCGCGTTGGGGCCGTTGTGGCGTGCATCCATAACAGCAAGTTCGGCAGCTTCTAACAGCGCCTCGCCAGTGTTCGATGGCGCACGAGCCCCAAGGCAAAAGCCAATCGAGCAAGAGACAATCACCGTTGTTGCGTCAACGCTGAGTGGCTCGGAAACCACAGATTGCAAACGTGCTGAAATTTGGATCATCGCCTCTAGATCGGCGCGTTTGTCAGGGGCCATTGCGATCGCGAAGGCGGTCCCGTTGATACGACAAACAACGTCCAGATCACGCAAAGCTGTGCGCATTCTGGCAACGATTTGGCGCAAAACCTCGTCACAGGCTTTGTGACCCAATCGTGATATCAAGCCGTTGTAATCATCCAGTTCAACCATCAATGCGGCCGTATACTTGTCAGTTTTTCTGCAAGATTCCAGGTAATTGTCGAGAGTTTTTTCAACGAATTCGCGTTGACCCAGCTCTGTCGCGTCATTGCTTGAATGGGCAAGGGGATTGCTGCCGTTTCCAACAACGGCAATGAGGGCCGGCAACATTAAGGCAAGGATCAATAAAGTGCTTTCGCCACCCAACCAATAGCCACCTAACGTGATGGCTGGTAAAAACGCCAAGGCTTGCGGGCCATTGATTATGGCACGCAAACTGCGGCGGGACAGGGCGGTAGAAGATCCAGCCATGAGCGGCATCCTTATACTGACGTATGGAGATCCATACAGGTTCAGCAGGACGCTACCGATATAGAGTCAGCGGATTGTTAATGCAGGTCTGGAATTTGTGTCGCATTTTCATCGAATGCTTCTGGGTTCCGCATTAATCCTGCGAAATCAAATAGTTTGGGGTCCAACAGATGCGAGGGTCGTGCATTCATTAAGGCGCGAAACATCACTTGGCGTCGGCCTGGCGCGTTCTTTTCCCAGCCATCGAGAATCGCTTTGACCTGTTGGCGTTGCAACCCGTCCTGAGAGCCACAGAGATCACATGGGATGATCGGATAATCCATTGCGGCGGCGAATTTTTCGCAATCTATCTCGGCCACATGGGCCAGCGGGCGATAGACGAACAGATCGCCTTCTTCGTTCAGCAATTTTGGTGGCATGGTGGCTAAGCGCCCACCATGGAACAGGTTCATGAAAAACGTTTCCAGAATGTCGTCGCGGTGGTGACCCAGCACAATGGCGCTGCATTTTTCCTCGCGGGCAATGCGATAAAGATTGCCCCGTCGCAAGCGTGAACACATGGCGCAAAAGGTGCGCCCCTGTGGGGTTTTGTCCATGACGATGGAATAGGTGTCCTCATATTCGATGCGGTGTGGAACTTGCATTTCCTTAAGGAACTTGGGCAGCACGGTGGCGGGGAAATTCGGCTGACCCTGATCTAGATTACAGGCAATCAGGTCCACGGGCAGCAAGCCGCGCCATTGCAGTTCATGCAGCACCGCCAGCAGGGTATAGCTGTCCTTGCCGCCCGACAGGCACACCAGCCATTTGGCACCGCGCTCGACCATACCGTATTGGTCAATCGCCTCGCGGGCCTGACGCACGATACGTTTGCGCAGTTTCTTGAACTCGGTGGTCGAGGGGGCACCAAAGAATAGGGGGTGGATGTCGTCCATGTTATGCGCCCTTTAAATGATACCCTGATCGTCGCTTACATAGATGCTGCATATGGTGTTGTAAATTGGCGGGTTGAAATGCGCCCCAACATAGTATTGGGCGGCGCAATGCTTGATGCATATCATAGCTGAAATGGCAGGTGTTTATTATAACTAATCCATAGATTTCCAATAATAAGGTGAAAGCTATGAATGAAATCAGCAGCTATACAATGCAATTAGAGGCAAAGGGCAAAACAGCCAGATTACGATTCGCAATATCTGTGGACGACAGCAAACAGGATTGGCGCTGCAACCCTGGTGATTTTCTGGGCGCGGCCAAGGGCATAGTTAAATGGAAAGGCCGCGCGATCGGCTTGTATTCGGGCGACCCGACCCCTTACGGTGTGCTGGAAATACCGTCTGATGGCTTGGATTCGGTTCCAGTTGGGGCTGGAACAAGTGCTTGGTTCGCGGGATTGGGCGAAGGAACATGGACCCTGATCAGTAAAAATACCTATGAGGGCAATTAGTCGGGTAGCCACATTGGCTGTGGTCTAGTGTTGACTGTTATCATGATCACAGTCCGTGCCTTTGACCGGATCATAGCCACAACCGCCCCACGGATTACAACGGCCAACCCGTTTGGCGGCCATCCAGGCGCCTTTGATCGCGCCATGTTTTTCCAGCGCCTCCATCGCGTAGGCCGAGCAGGTCGGCTGATAGCGGCAAGAATTGCCAACCCATGGCGAGAACAGCAACCGATAGGCGCGCACGGGTAGGGCAACGATATGGGCAAGCGGAGTCATTTTGCGGGTCCGTGGATAATGGTAAGTGCGTTTTTCAGATCATTGACCAAGTCTATATAGTTGCGATCAGCGGTTGCACCAGCGCGACCAATCAGCACGTAATCCCAACCAGCATGGCCCAATTCGGGCATCACTTCACGCACAATCGCCCGAAGGCGGCGTTTGGCGCGGTTGCGCTTCACGGCATTGCCGACCTTTTTGGAACAGGTATATCCGATGCGGATCAGATCGGGGTCCGTTTCATCGGGCTTGCGCTTGCGGGCCTGCAAGATCAGACCTTTGGTCGCTTTATGCATCGCCTTTGCGGCGCGCAGGAAATCGGCGCGTTTGGTCATTGTCATTAGACAAGCGGAAACCGCCGGTGGCTCGCGCGTGGTGTCTGGCATAGTGCCAACCACGGGTGCCTCCGGCGGTTTCATATCGTTAAACCTTGATGGCAGCGCTTAGGCGCTGAGTTTGGCGCGGCCTTTGGCACGACGTGCGTTCAGGATGTTGCGGCCAGCTTTGGTTGCCATGCGTGCGCGAAAGCCGTGGCGGCGTTTGCGAACAAGGTTAGATGGTTGAAATGTGCGTTTCATCGCCCGTCTCCGTCATATTGAATGTCTAAGTAGACCTGCACCCGCTAAGGATTCGTAGGCCGTTGGTATTCGAAGACCGTGATTTAGGCGGTTGCGCGGTGTAAGTCAATTCAGCAATCACACCAAAAGTGCAACAATTTACGCTTTTGACGTTATCATATGTTTCAATGCGGCGCAAAACCCCTGTGTAGAGTGAAACATCGTATCACTGGCGATCAAGGCAGCGTGATCGGGCTACTTATTTGTTAAATATTTCCGCATGGTGTGGTCAACGGAGCATAGGAAATCCAAAAGGCGTAGTGGGCGACATGTCAGAGACAGAAAAAAGCGGGATCATGCGGTACTTGCCGCTGATTACAATTCTTGTGATCGCCGTGATTGGCGCGTTTACCCTGCGTGATTACCTGTCTTTCGAGGCGTTGCGCGAAAATCGCGAGGCGCTGATTGCGTTTCGCGATGGCAATTACCTGCTGACGATGCTGGTGTTTATCGCGGCCTATGCGTTGATTGTAACCTTTTCGTTGCCCGGCGCTGCGATTGCTTCGATCACTGGCGGCTTCTTGTTCGCGACGTTCCCGGGTGCCCTGTTCAATATCATTGCGGCCACTATTGGAGCGTCACTGATATTCCTTGCGGCCCGTTGGGGCTTGGGCGAAAAACTGGCGGCCAAAATGGAAGCCTCAGAGGGGGCCGTGAAAAAGATCAAGGACGGGATAGACGAGAATCAATGGTCGATGCTGTTTTTGATCCGCTTGGTACCTGCGGTGCCGTTCTTTGTGGCCAATCTGGTGCCGGCAATGGTCGGGGTGCCGCTGCATCGCTTCGTGATATCGACCTTTTTGGGGATCATTCCGGGGGCCGTGGTTTTCACCTCAATCGGCGCCGGGTTGGGCGACGTGTTTGCCCGTGGTGAAACGCCGGACCTTGGTGTCATATTCGAGCCCAATATCCTGCTCCCCATTCTTGGCCTTTGTGCGCTGGCAGCATTGCCAATGCTGTTGAAATCGTTTCGTAAATAGGGACTGACCGTATGGAAAATATCAAGGTAGATATCTGCATTATCGGGGCTGGGTCGGGTGGATTGTCGATCGCCGCTGGCGCCGTGCAAATGGGTGCGTCCGTTGTGCTGCTTGAGGGTCACAAAATGGGCGGTGATTGCCTGAACTATGGCTGTGTGCCTTCCAAGGCACTGTTGGCGGCGGGTAAGACGGGGATGACGTTTGGCAAGGCCAAGGATCATGTCCAGACCGCCATCGACACCATTGCCCCGCATGACAGTGTCGAGCGGTTTGAGGGGCTGGGCGTTCAGGTTATCACCGAATTTGGCAGCTTTTTATCGCCGACCCAAGTGCAGGCAGGGAACACCATCATCACTGCACGTCGCTTTGTAATCGCGACAGGGTCATCGCCCTTCGTGCCGCCCGTTCCGGGGCTGGACAAGGTGCCTTACGACACGAATGAAACGATATTCACCAACCGGACCAAGCCCAAACATCTGTTGGTGGTTGGTGGTGGTCCCATTGGTATGGAAATGGCACAGGCGCATCGGCGGCTGGGTTGCGAGGTGACGGTGATCGAGGGCATGAAGGCGCTGGGCAAAGATGATCCTGAAATGGCCGCGATTGTGCTGGAAAACTTGCGCAGCGAGGGAATCGAGATCGCCGAGGACGCGATGGCCGCCGAGGTGCGCGGCAAAAAAGTTGCGATCGAGATCGAGACTAAAGACGGGCGCGTCTTTAAGGGCTCGCATTTGTTGATGGCGGTCGGGCGCAAAGCCAATATTGAGCGCCTCAATCTGGATGCCGCTGGCGTTGAACACCACCGTGGTGGTGTCAAAGTCGGCGCGAACCTGCGCAGCACCAACAGACGCGTTTATGCGGTGGGGGATGTGGCGGGCGGGCTGCAATTTACCCATGTGGCGGGCTATCATGCCGGTGTGGTGATCAAATCCATGTTGTTTGGGCTGCCGTCCAAGGCCAAAACCGCCCATATCCCATGGGCGACCTACACAGACCCCGAATTGGCCCAAGTCGGCCTGACCGAAGCGCAGGCGCGTGAAAAACACGGCGGCAAGCTCGAGGTGGTGCGGTTTGATTTCGCGGGCAGTGACCGCTTAATCGCCGAGGGCAAAGCAAAAGGGTTGATCAAGGTGATGATTGTCAAAGGCCGACCCGTTGGTGCGTCAATTGCGGGCCCATCGGCGGGCGAACTGATCGGGTTTTGGGCGATGGCGTTGGCCAACAATATGAAAATGGGCGCGATAGCTGCGACCGTTTTGCCGTATCCCACAGTCGGTGAGGTTAACAAACGTGCGGCGGGTGCATATTTCACCCCACGTCTGTTTGAAAGTGCTACTGTCAAACGTGTGGTTGGTTTGGTCCAACGTTTTTTACCGTAACCCCGTAGTGAAAGGGTTGAAATGTTTCTAAATTCGCTCTCGGGCCGGTTCCTAATTCTGACGACGGTTTTCGTGATGTTGGCCGAGGTTTTGATCTTTGTGCCCTCTGTCGCGCGGTTCCGTGAGGATTACTTGCTGTTGCGGTTGGAGAAAGCGCAGATCGCGTCACTGGCGCTGTTGGCGGATGATATGATCAGTGACGACCTTGAGAGTGAACTGCTCGAAAACGCTGGTGTCTATAACGTGGTTTTGCGCCGTGATGACATGCGCCAATTGATGCTGTCCTCACCGTTGCCATCGGAAATTTCCGACACCTTTGATTTGCGGTACGGGCAACCAAGCGAATTGATCGGTGATGCGTTGAACCGGCTATGGGACACCGAAGAACGGGTCATCCGCGTGATTGGCGAACCCGTGCGCGAGGCAGGCCTGTTGATCGAGGTTACCATGAATACGATGACATTGCGCAACGCTATGATCGACTACGGGTTGAATATTTTGAAATTGTCGGCGGTGATTTCAGTGATCACGGCGCTGATGTTGTTCTTGGCTGTGCGCGGGTTTTTGTTGCGGCCGATCCACCGCGTGGTGCGCCACATCAAATCCTATGCGAATGCGCCCGAGGACACCCGGCGGATTATTGAGCCAACTGCGGGTGTGCTGGAGTTGCGTGAGGCCGAAGAGGCGTTGCAGACTATGCAAACACAGCTGACAGGGTCGCTTAAGCAAAAGGAACATCTGGCCCAGATGGGCGGGGCTGTGGCCAAGATCAGCCATGATCTGCGCAACATCCTGACCACCACGCAACTGCTGGTCGACCGTATGGAAACCAGTGTCGATCCGATGGTGCAGCGCGCTGCCCCCAAATTGGTGAACTCGATTTCGCGGGCGGTCAACCTGTGCGAAAGCACTTTGGCCTTTGGCAAGGCCGAAGAGGCCGCACCTGTAATGAGCCGCGTGGCACTGGCCGGAATTGTTGAGGATGTGTTTGCGGGCGAACGGTTGGTTGCGGGGGAGGGCGCTGTAGGATTCAGTCAAGACATCCCCGACGCTATGCAACTGCGCGCCGACCCAGAACAGCTCTACCGTGTGATCTCGAACATCGTACGCAATGGCCGCCAAGCCATCATCGCCACGGGCAAAGAGGGTGAAATCACCGTCCATGGCCGTGAAGATGAAAACAATTGGTGGATATCCATCGCCGACACTGGCCCAGGCTTGCCCGCCAAAGCCCTCGAACATTTGTTCACACCGTTTCAAGGCGGGGTGCGAAAAGGGGGCTCTGGACTGGGATTGTCGATTGCCGCCGAATTGGTGCGCGGACATGGCGGCGTGTTGGAATTGCGTAAAACTGACGAGTCGGGCACCGTGTTTGAAATCTGTCTGCCCAAAGGCAAAGTCGATATTGAGAACCCTGCGCCAAAGTGATTTGCCGCTTCTTAGTGGGCCGAAACACTGATTTTGGCATAAACTTTGACAGGAAGCTGACTTCAACGAAAATACTGCTGTATTAGCCCTTGCAAAGGGGCGCATTGCGGTCTAAATCGACGACTGGTTAGCACCCGTAGCTCAGCTGGATAGAGTACCTGACTACGAATCAGGGGGTCGCACGTTCGAATCGTGCCGGGTGCACCACTGGCCTTTTCTTTGAAAGGCCTACCAGCTCAAAATTGTAGTGGCAGGCGGCAGGTGTTTTGCAAAAACACCTAGAGCATCCGAAGTTTGAAGTTTGTCTGCCCGAGTGCACCATTTCACACTTGCCGAACGTCAGATATGTTTGACCTTTACGTCACGACACTGACCCAAATTCTGAAAATCGGTAAAGCTGCCTCTCGCGCGGATTGCAGCGCTGAGCCCATATTTACCAATGCTGCAGCCCGTATAAAGGGCGGCTTCCGGAAAATTTTCGGGCGTTCACCAATAGTCTTCAATGCCAATCATTCGTCCGGTTTTGAACTTTACTTAGCCAAAAGAAATGCAAGTTGCGCGGCAGATGTGACGCCATCAATAAGTCGTACTGGTTCCTCTTCACGAAAATATGCTGGTATATGGACCATACCAGCGCACCCAAGAACCACGACATCAACCTTGTCTTCGGCGACAGCACGTTTGATTTCCCCCACCACGGTCGGAGCGGTTCCGGCGGGGTCTGTTTCCAGGTCTAAAACCGGGACACCACACGCGCGGACGCGGGCCAGTTTGGATGTAAATCCATAGGCGTGGATGTTGTTTTCCAAAATGGGCACAGAAACGGCCAAAGTGGTCACAACTGAAAAACGCCCACCTGCCAGAACCGCCATGTGGTAGGCCGCTTGGCCGATGCCAATGACAGGACAGGCGGCTATTTCGCGGGCTGCGTCTAGCCCCGTGTCATCAAAGCAGCCG
>DEIK01000033.1:398-30642 GCA_002352425.1 Rhodobacteraceae bacterium UBA2776 | reverse complement strand
GGGCCTGACGTAAAGCCGACGGTATGTGGCGCTGTGCCCTGTGCAATTGTGCTTGTCGGTGTCAACAGACCGCTGCGGAATGTACCGGCGATCTTGTCGTAATTGGCGATCTTGGACGTGTCCATTGCCTGCATGTTGCCAGCGGCCCAGACCTTTTTACAGATAAAGTATTCGATGTCTGCGATGTCAAAGCTGTTGGGCTGTGTGGCGGCGCGTTGTGTGACGCTGTCCGTATCCAGTGCCGTCATTTCAAGCGTGAAACCAAGATCTTCTTTCACTTTATTGGCGACATCATTGAGGTTGGACACCCCCGTGCCGAACTGGCGAATGGTGACATCCTTGATGTTTTGCGCCCAAAGCATTGGCGCGCCAAGGGTCGTGGCACCGGCCGCAATCGCAGTCGATGCGGCACCTTTTAGTAATGCGCGGCGGCTTAGGCCGGTCCGTGATGTAAATTTGGTCATGCGTCGTCTCCTTGTCGGTGGTGAAGTGCCGCGATTTATGCGGTCAGTTGGTGAAGGTTTTTGGCATCCCACTGCAGACCAATCTGGTCGCCGGGGTGATGCGGGGTGGTGAAGTATTCAGCTTCGGGCACCAGCGCAGTGATTTCTTGGTCGCCGGTAATGCGCGACAGCAAGGATACATGTGTGCCTTGGTACTCAACGGCGATCACTTGGGCGTCCAGTTTGCCCTTTTGTGGCGCGGTGATGGCGACAGCGTCTGTGCGGATTGCGAAATGCCCTTCGGGCAGCGCGATGACATTATGGCCGCCCATAAACTGCGCGACAAAGCGGGTCGTTGGGGCGTTAAACACATCGCGGGCAGGACCGGCCTGTTCGATCACCGCGTCATTCATCACGACAATCTCATCGGCCAGCGCCAGTGCTTCGTCTTGCCCATGCGTGACGTGGATAAAGCTGATGCCCAGCTCCTTTTGCAGCTTCTTCAGCTCGCCACGCATCCGGATGCGCAAGAACGGGTCCAGCGCTGACAGCGGTTCATCCAGCAATAAAACTTCGGGCCTTGTGATCAATGCGCGAGCCAGCGCGACGCGCTGTTGTTGCCCGCCGGATAATTGATCAGGCAGTCGATCTGCCAGCGCCGTTAGGTCGACCAACTCCAGCATCTCGCCCGCTTTGGTGTGGCGTTCCTTAACGTCCACCCCCTTCATTTTCAGGCTGAATGCAACGTTATCAAGGACGCTAAGGTGCGGAAACAAAGCGTAATTCTGAAACATCATCGCGGTGCCGCGCTGCGCGGGAGGTAGAGCGGAAATGTCACGCCCTGACAGCAAAATAGCACCATCAGTCACGCTTTCATGACCCGCAATCATCCGCAGGGTCGATGATTTCCCGCACCCCGAAGGCCCAAGCAGGCAGGTATAGGAGGATGGCTGAAACCTATGCTGTATCGCATCCACAGCGACGGTCGGACCATAACGTTTGGTGACGTTCACCAGTTCCAGATCATGTTTTACAGTCATGGGTGCTCCTATGTTGAAACCAGTTGGGCGCTTGTGATGTCGGAATTCAAACAGTGCCTACGATTTCTGGGAAAGAGTCAGGTCGATGACAAAAAATTGGGCGGAGCAATTCGGTGGTGCTCAAAAATTGAACACAATGTGTATTCGATATTGTATACAATTGAGCTGCACCTTGTTCGCGCCGCATGCCTCTGGCATCAGTGATTCGGAAGGAAACCCTCATGCAAGCAGAACCCACCTCCACGCCCAAACCTCAAAATGCGACGCAAAAGGTAGCTGATGCGCTGGCTTTGGCGATCCATGAACATCGTCTCATGCCGGGTACAAAGCTGGGAGAGGATGAAATTGGAGAAATTTACAATGTGTCGCGCACAGTGGTTCGCGCGGCGCTTCAATCGCTCGCGCATGTTCAGCTTGTAGAAATCCAGCGCAATAAAGGTGCATTCGTGGCAAGTCCGACCACGCGTGAGGCCCGCGAAGTGTTTGAAGCGCGCATCTTGTTAGAACCGCGCACCGCCCGTTCCGCCGCGAGCCGAGCAACACCACGCGACATTGAGATTTTGAACGATCATATTGCTCAAGAGCATTTGGCCTTGGATGCTGGCGATAATGGCCGTGCGCTCAACCTGTCTGGTCGCTTCCATATCGAGATCGCGCGGATTGCAGATCAGGACACAATCAGTCAGTTCATCGAAACTCTGATTGCCCGTTCTTCTTTGGTCATAGCACTCTATTGGCGGCGCGAAAGTGCGTTATGCGAGAGTCACGCCCATCACGCCCTGGTGCAATCAATTGCCGATGGTGATGAGCAAAATGCCGAAGAGCTGATGCACAGCCACATCGTCGATCTAAACTCGGCGCTCGATTTACGTGATCGCCCGGTTCAGGCACAAAACCTACGGGAATTGCTCCAAGCGACAGATCAATAGTCTATCGATCTGAACGCGAATTTCGAATGACTGCTTTTGACAGGTAAGCTGACGTCGGTTCATGCTCAATATATGGCCACTTTGTCCCGCTCACCCGACCTACGCGCTTCCTGCGTTGTAGGTCGGGTCTGAGTCAGAAATGCTTGACCTTTGGGTCAATAATTGCTTGACGCGGACTTCTGATCTGATTCAGAAAATCAGGTTCATCGAGTCAAAGGTGCGCGACGTTCCACACCCTTTCTTTGAAAGGCGTACCACCTCCAAATTGTAGTGACAGGCGGCAGGCGTTTCGTAGAAATGCCGAGAGCATCCGACGTTCGAATTTTGTCTGCCCGAGTGCACCTCTTGCCTTCCTCTTGGAGGGCCTGGGCCCTCTAAATTGTAGTGCAGGCGCCAGGCGTTTCGCGAAGCAAGATGTTAAGCGCCAAAGCATTGATTGCCGTTGCCACCAACAGCGTGAAGCCATCGTGGATTTGGGTCTAAAGCCGCCGTTGACTCTGCTGTTTACGGGGTTGTGCTTACAAAGATTTGGGCCGTTGCGGCTCGCCTGTTTCTTCGGCCTTAACCCCAAAGAACATTGCATAGAGTGTCGGTACAAAAATCAGAGTTAAAACTGTGGTGAAACTTAGCCCGCATATGATGACGACCGCGAGGGATTTAAAGATGTATCCCAAAGCAACGGCACCACCCCAAGCACGGTGGTTACCGTCGCCTACCACTATCACGAGCCTCTGGGCGTGGTGGGTCAGATCATCCCGTGGAATTTTTCGATCCTGATGGCGGCTTGGAAACCGGCCCCAGCCTTGGTGATTGCCAATGACACGATGTACGGCCTTGGTGCGGACGTTTGGAGACTTAGCTGTTGCCTAATCAGTGGTAAGTAATACTTTTCTTTTGCCCAATCATGGCGCAGGCTAGCCTTGCGTACTTTAGGAAGTGCGGGAAAGGATCCAGACATGTCGATTGAAACCATTGATACATTGATTGTTGGCGGCGGCCAGGCCGGATTGGCGATGAGCGAGCATCTGGGCAATGCAGGTGTCACGCACCTCGTTTTGGAACGCAGCCGGATCGCGGAGCGGTGGCGCTCGGAGCGCTGGGATTCACTGGTGGCCAATGGCCCAGCCTGGCATGACCGCTTCCCGACGCTTGAGTTTTCCGGCATCAGCCCCGAGGCTTTCCCGCCCAAAGAAATGGTTGCGGATTACATGGTTGAATATGCCGCGCAAAACGAAACTCCCATTCGCTGCGGTGTTGAAGTGACCAAAGTTGAGCGCCTTAAGGAACGCAGTGGTTTTCGGGTCGAAACATCGGATGGCGTCATCGAGGCCACCAATGTGGTCGCCGCCACCGGCCCGTTTCAAAAACCGATCATCCCCGCTGTCATCCCTGATGAGGCTGGGATGACGCAAATCCACTCCAGCGGTTACCGCAATCCGGATCAATTGCCAAAGGGGGCTGTGTTGGTGGTTGGGGCTGGCTCCTCAGGTGCGCAGATTGCGGATGAATTGCTGCGCACAGGCCGACAGGTTTACCTGTCAACTGGCCCGCACGATCGCCCACCCCGCGCCTATCGCGGCCGCGATTTTGTGTGGTGGTTGGGGGTGCTTGGCAAATGGGACGACGAAGGGGTCGAACCCGGGTCAGAGCACGTCACCATCGCCGTCAGTGGTGCGCGTGGTGGTCATACGGTTGATTTTCGAAAGCTGGCGGAACGCGGCATGATGTTGGTTGGACGCACTGATAATTATGCCAACGGCAAGCTGTGCTTTGCGGGCGACCTCGCACAAAATGTGGCCAATGGCGATGCCAATTACCTGTCCGTGTTGAACGAGGCCGACGCTTATATCATCCGCAACGGTCTGGATCTACCAGAGGAGCCTGAGGCCCACATCATTGGGCCGGATCCCAAGTGCGTGACGGACCCGATCCTTGAATTGGATTTGGCCGAGGCGGGTATTACCTCAATCATCTGGGCGACGGGGTTTGCGGTGGATTACAACTGGCTTGAGGTCGGTGCGCTGGATGCCGAGGGCAAACCAAAACACCAACGCGGTGTATCGCCTGAACCCGGCGTTTATTTTGTTGGCTTACCGTGGCAGTCGCGACGTGGCTCGCCGTTTATTTGGGGGGTCTGGCATGACGCCAAACATGTGGCCGAGCATATTATGACACAGCAAAAATACCGCGATTACCGCCCAACGAACAGCTAGATTGATCACGCAATTTAGACCCATAAACGGAGCAGAAAATGGCCCACACACGTATTCGCAAGTTCAATACCAAGGAAACCTATCCAGAGCAAAATCTGGACAATGATCTGTGTCAGGCTGTGGTCACGCAGGGCGGTAAAACTGTCTATTTGCGCGGCCAATGCCCGCAAAACCTGGACGATGCGCAAAACATCGAGAGCCATGATCCAATCATGCAAACCCATAAGGTGATGCAAAATATTGTGCAGCTGATCGAAGAGGCTGGCGGCACCGTCGAGCATCTGGTCAAGGTGGTGGTTTACATCACCGACGTGCGCCACCGTGAAGCGGTTTACCGCACCATGGGCGAGTATATCAAAGGGGTGTATCCGGTCTCGACAGGTCTGGTGGTTCAGGCCTTGGCGCGGCCTGATTGGTTGGTTGAAATCGACGGAACAGCTGTCATTCCGGAAGATGTGCAATGACGTTTTCACTGGTTGCGCGATGCGCACAAACGGGGATGTTCGGCCTTGCGATCACCTCGTCGTCTCCTGCCGTGGCGGCGCGTTGTTCCTTCGCGCGTGCAGGCGTTGGGGCGGTGGCAAGTCAGAACATCACCGACCCACGGCTCGGCCCGTTGACGCTGGATTTGATGGCGCAAGGATTGGGGGCAGTGGCGGCGATTGAAGCCGTTAAAAACCAAAGAAAATTCATGGCGTACCGTCAGGTTTTGGCGGTGGACGCGGCGGGTCAAACGGCCATTCATTCCGGCCCGAATTCATTGGGGATTTGGACGCAGGCGCAAGGTGTTGATGTGGCCTCAGGCGGTAACCTATTGGCCAATGACCAGATCCCGCAGGCCGTTGTGGATGCCTTTCAAAACGCCACGGGTCACATCGGGGATCGTCTGATAGCGGCCATGCGGGCCGGGTTTGCGGCGGGTGGCGAAGCTGGACCAATCCATTCGGCAGGCATGAAGATCGTTGACACGGTCAGTTGGCCGGTTGCCGATCTGCGTTGCGACTGGACTGAAGATTGCCCAATCGAAAACATCGCCACCGCATGGGGCATCTACAAGCCCCAACTTGATGCATATATCCAACGCGCCAACGACCCCCGCGAAGCCCCGTCTTACGGCGTTCCGGGCGACGAATAGAGCATGGCATTGCGTTTTACCCTTCGACAGCTGGAATATTTCGTATCCGTCGGCGAAGAGGGCAGCATCTTGCAAGCCTCGCAAAAGATGAACGTCAGTTCGCCATCTATTTCCGTTGCGATAGGCCAGTTGGAAACCGAGCTTGGCATCAAATTGTTCGCCCGTAAACACGCGCACAACCTGTCTTTAACCCAAGCAGGCCGTCAGTTTATGACGCAAGCAAACCGTGTCTTATCCGAATCCGAAGCGGTTATGCGGCTGGCCAGTTCCATTTCCGACAGCGTACAGGGCCCGCTGAAAGTTGGTTGTTTGCTGACTTTTGCGCAATTGATTTTGCCCAGCCTTAGACGCCAGTTCGAAGACCAATATCCGCAGGTGACCATTAGCCAATCCGAGTTGAATCAAACTGGGATTTTCGATCACCTCAGGCGCGCCCAGATCGATATTGCGGTGACGTATGATCTGAGTATCCCAAAGGATATCACCTTTATCCCGATCGCTGAATTGCCGCCCTATGTGATGCTGAGCGAGGCCCATCCACTGGCGCATCTCGACGCGGTTTCCGCGGCGCAACTGCGTGAATATCCGATGGTGTTGCTGGATTTACCCCACAGCTCGGGCTATTTTTTATCCTACTTTGGCCATGCCGGCGGCCCACCCGAAATCGCCGAAAAAACCCGGGATATGGCTGTGTTGCAAAGTCTGGTTGCCAATGGGTTTGGCTATTCTATCGTCAACACCAGAACGCTGAATGACAGGGCACCCGATGGTGCGCCGTTGAAATTTGTCCCTCTGGCCGACCCGTTACGCTCGATGTTCATAGGTGTCGCTTTGATCAAAGAAATGGCGAATGTGCTGGTCGTTGAGGCCTTTGTTGAGCATTGTAAGGCCAACATTGCCAAAACCGTTTTGCTGAGCGGTTAAGCTCACAGCACAAATAGGTTGCCATCAACACCTTTATGTTAAAAAAAGACCCATCAGCAGGGAGCCCTCAAATGAACGCCCAAGATGACCAGAAACAAAGTTTTGTAGAGGTCGCCGAGAATGTGTTGCAAGAAGAAGCACGCATTTTGAGTGCGCTTAGTACCTCGGTGTCTGGCGCGATCGCGGACGCGGCCATCATCATGGGCCGCAAGGATATTCGCATCATTGTCACGGGGGTTGGCAAATCCGGCCATGTTGCGCGCAAACTGGCCGCCACATTGTCGTCCATCGGCAAGCCAGCCTATTTCGTGCATGCAACCGAGGCCAGTCACGGCGACATGGGGATGCTGGGCGAAAGCGATGTGGTTTTGGCGCTTTCCAATTCTGGTGAAACGCCTGAACTTTCCGATGTTCTCCATTATTGTAACACCAATTCATTGCAGCTGATTGCGGTCACGTCTGGGGCCAACAGCACCTTGGCGCGTATGGCGAATGTGGCCATTGTTTATCCCCAGGTTGAGGAGGTCTGCATCATTGGCCGCGCGCCCACCACATCGACTGTGGTGATGATGGCGATTGGCGATGCGATTACGGTTTGCCTCTCACACATCCTGAAAACCACCGATGATATGTTCGGTCGGTTTCATCCTGGTGGCAGTCTGGGGGCGCGTTTGAAAACCGTCGCGGATGTGGTGCATTCGGGCAATGATCTACCCGTGGTTTCCGCCGACACCACAATGCATGAAGCGATGATCACCATGTCTCAAAGTGGACTTGGCATCACATGTGTTGAGGATGCCGAAAAGCGTGTTTCTGGCATCATCACGGACGGCGATCTGCGTCGTGCAGGATCAGCCGTTTGGAACGAGGTCGCGGGGGATGTGGCAAATTATAGCCCCTATGTGGTCAGCTCGGACACCTATCTTTCCGAGGCGCTGGACATCATGAACCGCAGCAAAGTCACTTCGTTGGTGGTGGTTGACGCAAGTGGCGAGATTACCGGCATTTTGCATATTCACGATTGCTTACGGGCCGCCAAATAGGCGCTGCACCAAATCACATCGAGGTCATACTATTATGTCAAATCAAACCGCTCCCAAAACCGTCACCGTTGACGGCATCAGTATCGCCAACACTTTGCCGTTCGTGCTGGTCGTTGGCCCGTGCCAAATCGAGAGCCGTGATCATGCGTTGATGATGGCCGAGCGGATCGCGGCTGTATCACAGGCTGTGGGGTTTGAATTCATCTACAAATCGTCCTTTGATAAGGCAAACCGGTCAAGCGTGACGACCCAGCGCGGCATCGGTATTGATGAGGGGTTGCGCATTTTGCAGGACGTCAAAGCCGAATTTGGCTGCCCCGTGTTGACGGATGTGCATGAGGCAGCGCAATGCGCTGCCGTGGCTCAAGCGGTTGATGTTTTGCAAATCCCGGCGTTCTTGTCTCGCCAGACAGATTTGTTGCTGGCGGCGGGGAATACCGGCGCGGTGGTGAATGTGAAAAAGGGGCAGTTCATGGCCCCGTGGGACATGGTGCATGTGGCGGATAAAATCGCCAGCACGGGCAACGAGCGGATCATGCTGTGTGACCGTGGCACCAGCTTTGGTTACAATACTTTGGTTAGTGATTTCAGAGGTTTGCCGATCATGGCACAGACCGGATATCCGGTAATGTTTGACGCGACCCACTCGGTTCAACAACCCGGCGGACAGGGGACAACCAGCGGCGGACAGCGTGAATTTGTGCCGACATTAGCGCGCGCTGCCACGGCTGTGGGTATTGCCGCGCTGTTTATCGAGACCCACGAAGACCCTGACAATGCGCCGTCAGATGGCCCCAATATGGTGCCGATTGACGAATTGCAGGGGTTGATGGCGAAACTGGTGGCGCTGGATCAAATCGCTAAGGATTAGACCCTAGAAATCCACCGTTACATTGGGCAGGCTCAACCCCTTCATCAACTCGCGCAATTCTTGACGCGCAGCGACGTTGGAAATGTTCATCTGGCCTTTGACACCAATGTCTTTGAGATCGAGCAGCGTCAGACCACGCGGGAACAACTCGCGGAAAATCACCCGTTCGCCAAACCCAGGGGCCAGACGAAATCCAATGCGTTTTGACAGGGTTTCCAGTGCGCTCTGCATCTTTTCTTTGTTGTGCATGCGTTGGGCGGCCAAACGGTTGCGCACCACGACCCAGTCGATTGGCGGTAGACCTGCTTGCGCGCGCAATTGACGGGCGTTCCAGACCATCTCGGAATATACAGACGGGCCCAAAATCTTGTCCGTTTCAGGGTCGACATGTGCCAGCAAATCGAAATCAATAAAACTGTCGTTTAGGGGGGTGATCAACGTGTCCGCCAAAGAATGTGCCACTTGTGACAGGCGGGTGTGCGAGCCCGGGCAATCAATCAGGATAAAATCGCTGTCCGGTTCCAGCGTCGCAACAGCGGCGGATAGGCGGTGATCATAGATGTTTTCGCCAGGCCGCAGTTTTGAGCGGTCGATCTCGGGCAGGTCATGATAATCGGGCATGGCCAGATCAACATTATGCGTGGTGCAATAGGCTTTGCGCTTTTCCATGTAGCGGCCAAAGGTGCGTTGACGCAGATCCAGATCCAGCGCGCCCACGGAATGCCCCATCCGCACCAATGCGGTGGCCACATGCATTGAGGTGGTCGATTTGCCAGACCCGCCTTTTTCATTCCCAACGACAATAATATGCGCCACGTCTGCACCCCGTAAAATTCTATAACACGCGCCCCAGTGCGCTTAGGCTACTATATGAGCAGGGGGTGGATTTTGGAAGCGGCATTTACCCGTGGGTTGGCCATGCTCTGTGCTCATCATCAATGACGATGACATGGGCATGGGATTTGCTGTGGGCGTGGTGGGTTTTGAAGTGTGGGTGGTCAGCGGGCAGGTCGGGATGTGTGTGCTCCAACTCACCCGCGTTGCCAGCGGGCCAGACCAGCAGGGAGAGTAGCACGCCGAACAGGGCCAGCGATCCAAGGATCATCATGGCGGTGGGCAGACCCAGTTGTGCGCCAGCCCAGCCCGCAATCGGGTAGGTCAGCAGCCAACAGGCGTGTGATAGGGCGAATTGGGCAGTGAATATGGCGGGCCTGTCTTTGGTATGGGCTGATCTGCGCAATAGACGGCCCGAGGGTGTCAAAACCGCCGAGTAGAGCGCGCCGCTGATGGCCCAAAGGGCCAAAAAACTGCCCCATCCCACGAGGCCGACGGTCAAAAAGTAAACAGCGTGGGCAAGAGTTAGCCCCGTCAGCATAAACGCCGCGATGATCATCACGCTCCGATCGGCCACTGTTTCCAGCAGCCGTGGCAGGGCGAGCGCCGCCAACATCGAGCCCGCGCCAAAGGCGGCCATCGCATAGGCGAGATAGACTTCGGAAGCTCCGAAATAGGTGCGCACCATCACCACCGTGTTGACCAGAATGAACGCACCCACGGCCGCTGCAGACAGGTTCAAGGACAGCAATCCGCGCAACCGTGGGGTGGCCAGATATATCCGTGTGCCGCGGGTCAGGCGTTCTTTGAACGGGCGTTGTTTGGTCTGGGGTTTTTGGGCGGGAATGACGGTTGCCGCCACGAGGGCTGCCGAGGTCACAAACCCGACAACCGTGCCCGCAAACAACCAGTGATAGCTGACCAACAGCATCAATGCACCCGCCATGGCAGGGCTCAGCAGGTTCTCCAGATCATAGGCAAGGCGCGACAGGGACAGGGCTTTGGTGTAGTCCCGCTCGTCCTTTAGGATGTCGGGGATCAACGCCTGAAAGGCAGGGGTGAATGTGGCCGAGGCGGCCTGCAAGACAAAAATCAGCAGGTAAATCTGCCAGACGGAATCGATCAGCGGCAAGAACAGCGCGACAAAGGCACGGATCAGATCGGCCCCAATCAGCACGGCCTTGCGCGGTAGCCGTTCGACCAGCGCATGGGCAATCGGCGACAACCCAACGTAGGCCACCATTTTGATGGTGAAGGCAAAGCCCAACACGACCCCTGCCTGCGCCCCCGCCAAATCATAGGCCAGCAAACCCAGCGCCACCGTCAGCAGCCCTGTGCCGAGCAGGGCGATCACTTGGGCGGTGAACAGGCGGGCGTAAACGGGGTGCTTTAGGACGCTCAACATAGGGCATCTTAGCATGAAAAAGCCACGATCCTAGTCGCGCGATTTAGAAATAGACCTAGCTGATGGGCGGCAGTTCGGGGCATCTGACGTGAATGATTAAACAGCCCGTCGAGGGCCAGTCGGTGCGGCCCCAGCAGAACATATCATTTGGCAGTGGTTTTAGCACCCAGATCACGGTTTTCCCGTCAGGTGTCAGGCGTTCTTCGCCGTCAAGACGCATAACAATGCCATCCTTGTCAAAAGAGATAACATCATACCCGATGGATTTTACAATTTGCCCATTATAGATACTTTTCGGCGAAGTGTTGGTAAATATTGCGCGAGTACGGTCAACTGAGAACTTAATGCTTTTGGGGTAAACATGAATGGAAAAATGCCAAACAAAAATAGAAAGAGACGCATATTGAAACCTTGTTTTTTAAATAGAAAAGACCTCTAATTTTACCCTCTTTACAGCAAAAACGCCGCCCTGTTTCCAGCGCGGCGTTTCGTAATTCCAAAAAGCAAACTTCGCTTAGAAGCCCAACCCTTCGTATTTTTTCTTAAACTTGGTCACACGGCCACCAGCATCCATCAGGCGCGTGTTACCACCGGTCCATGCAGGGTGCACAGTTGGGTCGATTTCCAGCGCCAGCGTTTCGCCTTCTGCGCCATAGGTGGATTTCATTTCCAAAACGGTGCCGTCGGTCATTTTGACGTTGATTGTGTGGTAGTCGGGGTGAATATCTTTTCTCATTGCACCGCTCCTTAAGATTTCTTGGGCTTGTAGTTGGTGTTTTCGGCGATACGTGCCGATTTACCACGACGTTCGCGCAGATAGTACAGTTTCGCACGACGCACACGGCCACGGCGGATCACTGTAATGCTGTCGATGTTGGTCGAATGCAGCGGGAACACACGTTCCACGCCCTCGCCAAAGGAAATCTTGCGCACGGTAAAGGCTGCAGCGATACCAGCGCCACCTTTACGGGCGATGCAGACACCCTCATAATTCTGGACCCGCGAGCGTGTGCCCTCGGTCACTTTGTACCCAACGCGGATGGTGTCACCCGCCTTGAAGTCTGGAATGTCTTTGCCAAGAGCAGCAATCTGCTCGGCTTCGAGTTGTGCGATCAGGTTCATCTGAAACGCTCCTTTATAAATATACACGGTTTGCCCGCGACGTGTTGGTGCGACCTCAGAGCTCTCGGTCTTCATTCGGGTCCCTACCGCGGGTTTCGCAATAAGCCCGCCAGAGATCAGGTCGGCGTTTTTTAGTCAGCCTTTCGGCCATTACCTGTCGCCAGTTGGATATATTCGCGTGATGGCCGGACAGAAGCATTTCCGGTATCGTGCGACCCTTCCAAACGGCAGGCCTCGTATATTGTGGGTGTTCCAGCAAACCATCCGAAAACGATTCGTCCTCGGTGGATTCCTGATTGCCCAGAACGCGCGGTATAAGACGGACTGTGGCATCAATCAAGGCCTGTGCTGCGATCTCGCCGCCTGTCAGGACAAAATCGCCCAAACTGACCTCTTCAATGTCGAATTCTTCGATCACACGTTCGTCTACGCCCTCAAATCGCCCGCATAATAGGGTCATCCCGTCGCCTTTTGCGAATCGCTGCATCATGGCTTGGGTCATCGGTTTGCCGCGTGGGGACAGGTATATCACCGGCCATTTGGCGCGATCGGTTGGTGTGCCTTGTTGGGCGGTTTCCAGCGCTTTGCCGACCACGTCGGCCCGCAACACCATGCCAGCCCCACCACCGGACGGGGTGTCGTCGACATTGCGGTGCTTACCCTCGCCAAAGGGGCGCAGATCAATGGTGTCGAGCTGCCACAGACCTTCGGTCAAGGCTTTGCCTGTCAGGGATGCACCCAAAACGCCGGGAAAGGCCTCGGGGAACAGGGTGACGATTTTCACCCGCCACGCGTTTTTCAGCTGCGGGGTTTCCCCCATCAGGTCACGCGGTTGCATGGTGGCCGAAATGGTTTTGCGGCCGTGGGATTTGGACAGCGGTGCTTTGGTCATAGGCTGGCTCTAATCCAATTTCGCGTCTTGTTCCAGCAGCTCTTGCTTGCGGGTGGCGAGTGCGGCGTTGCTCAAGGTCGAGCGGTTCAGCTTTAGGAACTCTTTGATCAAGTCACGACGGGGCTTTACATTTTCGGCGGGGATGCTTTGTAGCGCGTTCAGAGATTCATCAGGCAAATTCAGCAGGTTAATCAGCGGCGTGGCAGGGCCAAATTGCTGGGTGCTGGTCTGTTCCAGCGGTGTGCTGGTGACTGGATAGTCGATGGCGTTTTGGACTTGGCGCAGGGTTTCTTCCAGATCGCAACTTGGTCCAAGGGTGGCGGCGAAATCGTTGAAGTTTTGAGTCAGGCGGGTTTTGGACAGGTTGTGCCACCAGATGCTACGCAGCCATTTGTCCTTGCCACGGGTTGAGAAGTGAAAACTCATATCGGGGATGGGATCAATGACGTTTTCCACGCATTCGACCACGGTTTTCATCAACACAGGGCAGGCGGCATAGCCATCGACCAGATCATTTTTACCCGGCATCATGCCGGCCAGATTTTCGGCGCTGATGATCAAACCGCGTGTGGCCCCCAATTCGAGCGTTTCGAGGAAGCCCTTGAAACGACTGCGAAATTCATCCAGTGCGATTTGGCCGGCGCCGGTGGAATAGGCCAGCGCAAATTGCAGCGGGTCACGAATACGGTACTGGATTGCAATGGCGTGATGGGGCCAAATATGAGGGCCGTTGTGCATCAAAAACCGCTGTGCCGTAGTGGTTCCGGTTTTGTGGAACCCGGCGTGGACAATGACGCGGGTCGACATGGTTACAGCGCCCCCTCGGGGGGGTCAGCAATGATGCGGCCAGACGCAAGGTCCACGGTCGGGATCACTTCGTTGGTGAAAGGTAAAAGCACGGTGGCGCTGCTGCCCTCAAGGACGATTTCCAACAGATCGCTGGCGCCGTGGTTTTGCACGTCATGGACCTTGCCCAAAACGGTGCCGCCAGTGTCGAGAACTGTCAGGCCGATCAGGTCGGTGTGGTAAAATTCGTCGTCTGGCAGGGCGGGCAATTGATCGCGCCTCGCGAATAGGCGGATGCCCTTCAGGGTGTCGGCGTCTTCTTTGTTGGCAATGCCTACCACCTTGACAACTAACGCATTTTTGATGTTGCGGGTCAGGCTGATCTCAAAACTTCGCTTGCCATCCTCGCTGCTCAAGGGGTTGTAGTTCGCAATGGATTCAGGGTCGGCGCAGAAGCTTTTCAGTCGCACTTCGCCAGTGACGCCGTAAGAGCCGGAAAAGGCCCCGACACAGATGTGATCCGGTTTGTTCACCTAATCAGCCTCCATAAGGTTGGCTTGATCGGTGATGCGCGGGCCTCACAACCCGCGCATCAACCGTGATAACCTACTGATTATTCAGCAGCTTTTTCTTCGACTGCCGCTTCTTCTGCGGGTGCTTCTTCAACTGGAGCCTCTTCAACAGGGGCGGCCGCTTTTTCAGCTTTCTCTTCAGCACGGGCAACAGCTTTGTCGCCAGGTGTACCTTTTTTCGGGTTGCTGCGGGTCTTTTTCTCAAGGATTCCAGCAGCTTCCAAGAAGCGAGAGATACGGTCTGTTGGTTGCGCACCCTCAGAGAGCCAATGTTTGATGCGGTCCACATCCATTTTCACGCGCTCTTCGGAATCTTTGGCGAGCAGTGGGTTATATGTGCCCAGACGTTCAATATAACGACCATCGCGTGGCATACGGCTGTCAGCCGCAACAATGCGATAAAAAGGACGCTTTTTTGAGCCGCCGCGAGCAAGTCTGATTTTCATAGACATGGGTAGTATCTCCTATTTTTCATTTAATTTAAGGGCTTGGCACCCTGTCATTCTTGATGTTGTTTGTGGTGATTGATTACTTCCTGAATAATGAAATTCAGGAATTGTTTGGCGAATTTCGGGTCGAGGTTGGCTTTTTCGGCCAATTCCTCAAGTCGTGCGATTTGGCTGGCTTCACGGGTCGGGTCGGACGCGGGCAGATCATGCTCGGCCTTGAGTTTGCCCACCGCTTGGGTGTGTTTGAAGCGCTCACCAAGAGTATAAACGAGGATCGAATCCAGACGGTCAATGCTCTCGCGGTGCTCTTTTAGCAGCTCGGCGGCGCGGGTGACGGGATCAGTCATGGCGGCCTCCGGATTGTACGTTTTGTACAAAAGTGGGGGGAAATTGTACAAACATCATTTCTTTTTCCCGAACCCACTAAGGCCTGGCGGAAGTCCAGCGCCGCCGCCAAGCCCGGGAAGCTTGCCGCCCATTTGCTTGGCTGCCGCTTCCATCGCTTTGGGGTCCATGTTGGCCAATTCGCCAGCCATGCCGTGGCCGCCTTTGCCGAACATGCCGCCCATGGCTTTTTTCAACATCCCACCTTTGCCCATTTTGCCCATCTTCTTCATCATGTCGGCCATCTGGCGGTGCATCTTCATCAGCTTGTTCAGCTCGGACACTTCCAGACCAGCACCCGCCGCGATGCGTTTTTTGCGCGAGGCCTGCAGCAGTTTGGGGTTGGCGCGTTCGCGTTTGGTCATGGATTGGATCAGGGCAACCTGACGGCGAATGATGCTGTCGTCAAAACCGGCCTCTTCGACCTGCTTTTTCATTTTGCCCATGCCGGGCATCATGCCCATGATGCCTTCCATGCCGCCCATTTTTTGCATCTGTTCCAGCTGTTGTTTCAGGTCGTTCATATTGAACTGACCCTTTTGGAACCGCTTCATCATGCGTTCGGCTTGTTCGGCCTCGATGGTTTCCTGGGCTTTTTCGACCAAAGACACGATGTCGCCCATGCCAAGGATACGGCCAGCGACACGTTCAGGGTGGAATTCCTCAAGCGCGTCCATCTTTTCGCCAAGGCCAACGAATTTGATCGGCTTGCCGGTGACGGCGCGCATTGAAAGGGCGGCACCACCGCGACCGTCGCCATCCATGCGGGTCAGGACCACGCCCGAGACGCCGACCTTTTCGTCGAATTCTTCGGCCACGTTGACCGCGTCTTGGCCGGTTAGCCCGTCAACCACCAGCAGTGTTTCGCGCGGGTTGGCCACGTCGCGCACCGATTGGACTTCGTCCATCAACACTTCGTCGATGTGAAGGCGGCCCGCGGTGTCGAGCATATAGACGTCATAGCCGCCCATCATTGCCTGTTGTTTGGCGCGTTTGGCGATGTCGACGGCGGATTGGCCTTTGACGATCGGCAGGGTATCGACGCCGATTTGCTTGCCCAAAATGGCCAGCTGTTCTTGGGCAGCAGGGCGCTGCACATCAAGGGATGCCATCATCACGCGTTTGCCGTTTTTCTCGGTCAGGCGTTTGGCCAGTTTGGCGGTGGTGGTGGTTTTACCCGAGCCTTGCAGACCGACCATCAGGATAGGCGCTGGCGCGTTGTCGATTTTCAGCTCGCCAGCGTTGTCATTGTCACCCGCCAGCACATGCACCAATTCGTCATGCACGATTTTAACGACCTGTTGGCCGGGCGTGATGGATTTGGTGACGGCTTGGCCCGCGGCTTTTTCGGAGATCGCTTTGATGAAATCACGTGCAACGGGCAGCGAGACATCGGCCTCGAGCAAGGCCACGCGGACCTCGCGCAGGGCTGTTTTGATGTCGTCCTCGGACAGGGCGCCCTGTTTGGACAGTCGATCAAAGACACCACCAAGGCGTTCGGATAGATTTTCAAACATCTTATGGCTCCTTTGCCGTTAATACCTGTCCCATCATGTAAGATGGAACGCCCAAATGCCAATCACCCCCGTGGGCGAAACCTCGCTGACGGGGGGCGATCCCTACATATGCAGGGACCGGAAGCTTATTGGACTTCCGGATACAGGGGTGGATTTAGGCCGAGTTGGGGCAAGAGTCAAGCATGGGCGGTTATGTCCAATGGTTGATATGTGGCGGTTTGGTATCAGAGGGCAAAGACGGAGGGATGCGCATGCGTGATGCACGGGTTTTAAGTTTGGTTTTGATGGTGAATGCCGGAATGGCGCAGGCTGAATTTAACAGTGTCGAGGCGTTGGGCGAGGCCCTGTTTTTCGATGAAAACCTGTCGCTGAACCGCACGCAATCTTGTGTCAGTTGCCATGATCCAGACCATGCCTTTGTGGACATCCGCGAAACGGCGGCAGGGCGGGCGTTTTCCTTGGGGGACGATGGCGAATCCTTGGGGGACCGCAATGCGCCGACGCTGACCTATGCCGCCCTGACGCCGCCCTATCATATCAATGATATGGATTTCCCGATGGGTGGCCAGTTTTGGGACGGGCGGGCCGCTGATTTGGCTGAACAGGCTGGTGGGCCGCCGTTGAACCCGATTGAGATGGGGATGCCAGACAAGGCCAGTGTGGTGGCGCGATTGGCCGAGAATGAAAATTACATCGCGGGGCTGGAGGCCTATTTCGGGGCTGCGATTGGGGATACAGAGGCGGCCTATGGGGCGATGACGCAGGCGATTGCCGCCTATGAGGCAACGGATTTGTTCGCGCCTTTTGACAGCAAATACGATCGAGCCTTGCGCGGCGACTATGAGATGACCGCTCAGGAGGCCTTGGGGAAGGCGATCTTTTTCAGCAAGGAGTCTAGCAATTGCAGCATGTGTCATATGTTAAAGCAGTTCCCGACAGACCCGGGCGAGACCTTTACCGCCTATGAATATTTCAACATCGGGGTGCCGACCAATTTGCCGGGGCGGGCTGCAAACGGGATTTTGAAGGGCAAAGTCGATGTCGGGCTGTTGGGCCATCCGGATGTGAATGATGTGATCGAGATGGGAAAATTTCGCACCTCGGGTTTGCGCAATGTGGCGGTGACGGGTCCCTATATGCACAATGGGATTTTCAACGATCTGCGCACGGTGATCCTGTTTTACAACAAGTATAACACGCTTGAGGCCCAGTGGCAGATCAACCCCGAAACGGGCGCGTCGTTCGGCTGGCCCGAAGTGCCCAAATCATTGGCCGTTCGGGAGTTGACCCACGGGCCAGCCTTTACAGAGGCGCAAATCGACGCGCTGGTGGCATTTTTGGAAACGCTGACGGACGCGCGGTACGAGCATTTGTTGGAGTAAGCGCCCTTAGGCTGCCAAGGCCTCAATCTGATCATGTGCAGCGGCAAGAGCAGCGTCGGCGTCCATCATTACGGCGTCGGCTGTGACAAAAGACACATCGGTGATGCCGATGAACCCCAGAATATGCCTGATGTATCCGGTGGAAAAGTCGATATCGCTGCCGACTTTTGTGCCGCCCGATCCGATCGCGATGATCGCGCGTTTGTCTGATAGCAACCCGACGGGCCCCGTCTCGGTATATTGAAAGGTCTGACCAACGCGTGCGATCAGATCAACCCATGCTTTGAACGCGGTTGGGACGGTGAAATTGTAGACCGGCAGACCCAAAACCAGCGTGTCGGCGGATTTGATTTCGTCGATCAGGCTGTCGGAGTAGGCAAGGACCTCGTTTTGTGCCTCGTCGCGGGCTTCGGCCGGGGTGAAATTGGCCCCGATCCAGGCCTCGTTGATCAGGGGCAGGCCGGTGGACAGATCGCGCGTGGTTACGGTTGCGTCAGGGAAACGGGTGGTGATGCGGTCTAGCAAGCCACGGGTGATTGAATCGGTGTGGCGCAAAGAAGCGTCGATGCGCAAAATGTGATTGGTCATGGTCATATCCTTTTGGGTTGGCTGGTTGCTATTTTGATCTTTGCAATCACGAACGCAATATGTGATTGTGAACAGGTAGTGTTGGAAAATGCACATAACTTGTCGGAGTGATTGATGGACAATTGGGATGAAATTCGCACGGCCTATCATGTGGCGCGCGCGGGCACGGTGAGTGGGGCGGCACAAGTGCTGGGGGTGCATCATGCCACCGTGATCCGACATATTGATGCGCTTGAGGACCAGATGGGCGTGCGGCTGTTTCAACGTCATGCACGCGGCTATACCCCGACCGAGGCGGGGGCCGATCTGCTGCGGGTGGCCCAGGCAACGGATGACCAGTTTTCCCAATTGGCCGGACGGATACGCGGTCAAGGCGACACGGTGACAGGGGATTTGGTGGTCACGTCGCTGGCCAGTTTTTCGCATGTGATGACCCCGGTTTTGGTAAAGTTCCAACGCGCGCATCCCGATGTTTCGGTGCGCTATTTAACTGGATCGCGGTTGTTTCGATTGGAGTATGGCGAAGCGCATGTGGCCATTCGGGCCGGATCGCCACCAGATCAGCCTGACAATGTGGTGCAAAAATTTTCAACAGAGAACATCGCGCTCTTTGGCTCGAAGGACTACATAGAGCAAAGCGGGATGCCCGCAACCGAGGAAGATTTGAAAACCCATCGGTTTGTTAGTTTTGATCAGTCGCCAACCCGCGCGCCCCATCATGTCTGGTTAAAAGAAAACATCCCATCCGAATGCGTGACGTTCACAGTGGCGGATGACAATTCGATGCAGCAAGCGATTTTGGCCGGAGCGGGGCTTGGGTTTATGTTGGATCGGATGGCCTGTTGTCATCCCGAATTGGTGGAGGTGTTGCCGTCCCGTGAAGAATGGGCCGCGCCGTTGTGGTTGGTGACACACGTAGATTTGCATCGCACGGCCAAAGTGCAGACCTTTTTGACGTTTCTAAAGGCTGAAATGGCGGCTATTTCATGAACGAATATAGACTTGGGCATCTGGCGATGCTGTTGTTCTCGGCCCTTGTGGCGGGGTCGTTCAGCCTGGGCGCGATGGCGGCGAATGAGATTTCACCAATGGCTATGAACACAGCGCGATTTTTGATTGCGGGTGTGGTGATTGGTGTGGCGGTGCTGATGACGACGGGGTTGAAGCGCAGCTACTTTGTCGCCCCGTGGCGGTACTTGGTGTTGGGCGGGATGTTCGCGGTCTACTTCGTTTTGATGTTCGAAGGTCTGAAAACCGCGACGCCTGTTAGCACAGCCGCGGTGTTCACGTTAACGCCCATGATGGCGGCCGGGTTCGGCTATGTGTTGCTGCGCCAGATTACCACGATGCGGATGGCCTTGGCCTTGGCGATCGGTGCGGTTGGTGCGCTGTGGGTGATTTTTCGGGCTGATCTGCAAGCCTTGATGCAATTCAGCGTTGGGCGTGGCGAGATGATCTATTTTTGGGGCTGTATGATGCATGCGATCTATACGCCGATGGTGCGCAAGTTGAACCGTGGCGAACCGGTTTTGGTGTTCAGTTTTGGCGTGTTGGTTGCGGGTTTTTTCATAATGCTGATTTATGGCTGGCGCGATTTTGTCGAAACCGAGTGGCTGGCGCTGCCGATGATTGTCTGGATCACGCTGGGCTATGTGTCGATTGCGGCCAGTTCGATCACCTTCGTGTTGTTGCAATTCGCGACCATGCGCCTGCCGGCATCCAAGGTGATGGCCTATACGTTTCTGGTGCCCAGTTGGGTGATTTTATGGCAGATCGCGCTGGGTCAAGGGGCGCCAAGTGGGTTGGTTTTTGGCGGCATTGGGCTGACGGTGCTTGCGCTGTGGATACTGCTGAAAAATGAGGATTGATTGAGGCGGATCAAGATGGCTGTGTGAGTTTGACTTAGGGCCCGGCTCATTAGGAGGAGACTGCTATGCCCGCCGCAACCAATCGCGCCGACCTTTTGAAGGTTACCCAAAAGGAATTCACCAAACTCACGAAACAGTTGGCTGATGTGGGTGTGGATCTGGCTGCGCACCCGTTTGAGGACGGGGTGAGCATCAAAGATGTGATCGGCCACCGCGCCCATTGGACAAGGATGTTTTTTGACTGGTACGCACAGGGTCTGGAAAACGGCTATGCCGACATACCGGCCAAAGGATATAAATGGAACCAGCTGAAAGCCTATAACGCCAAGCTGCGCGAGGATCAGGCAGATTTGAGCTGGGATCAGGTGCAGGTCATGTTGAAGGACAGTCATGCACGGTTGCTGGCGTTCATTGAGAGCCATGGGGAAGAGGATATTTACGGCGGGCCGATGGCGGGAGGTGGCAACAATTGGACGACGGGGCGCTGGGCCGAGGCTTCGGGGGCGAGCCACTATCGGTCCGCTGCCAAATTTGTGCGCGCCTGTTTGCGAGACAAGGATGCCTCCGGCGGAGGTATTTAGAAAAAGAAGAAGCGAAAATTTAATTCAAATTGTTTGTGGTTGAGCCGGGCTGCCTCTCATTGTTCCTTAAATATCCCCTGCGCGGAGCGCATCGAAACTCTGTCTTTAGTCGTCGAGTTCTTCTTTTAGGAACCGCTCAAAGGCGTCGAGGTTCACTGCTTCAAATTGACCAAACCCTTGCATCCAGATGCTGGCGTCGCGCATGGCGTCGGGTTCGAGTTTGCACCATTTAACACGCCCGCGTTTTTCCTGCGAGATTAGGCCGGCGCGGGACAGGATAAGCAAGTGTTTTGAGATCGCCGCCAGTGACATTTCGAAGGGTTCCGCCACATCAGTCACGGCCATGTCATCCTCTAGCAGCATCGCAAGGATGGCGCGGCGGGTTGGGTCACCAAGAGCGGCGAAAGTTGTGTCGAGCTGTGTGGTCATGAAGCAGAGGTATGCGCAAGGCGGGGCAATCGTCAACCAATTGGTTGAATATCCGCGAGTGTGGGGTTTGCATGGATTTGGTTGGTTGAGAGCAGAAAATGAATCGCTGAATATTGTCTAAATCGTTTTATTACAGTATCTTAGCCAGTGATTGAACCGCTTGACTCACAGCTCCCCTCTGCCTAGGTTCCGCGCAACTGTCTGAGGGAGGCTTTTGCCATGACCGATGCACCTGATCCAAATCGGCTAAATGAGCTGAGTGAGCGGATTGCAGCGGCCAAGAAACAGCAAGAGCCAAAGCCCAAGGAACAATCGAAGGTCAGTCAGGCGCAGCATGCGTGGCGGATGATCATCGAACTAAGCGTCGGCATTTTGATCGGCGTTGGCATTGGATACGGGTTGGATGTGCTGTTTGGTACGATGCCTTGGTTTCTGGTGCCGTTTACATTGTTAGGGTTCGCGGCGGGCGTCAACGTGATGTTGAAAACGGCCAAAGAGCTACAAGAAGATAATGCGGCTGAGGCCGCAATGAGGGGCGAAGGGGAATAGACGTGGCAGCAGAAGCAGAAACTGTCGGCCTACAATTCCATCCAATGGATCAGTTTTCGATCAAGTCATTGTTTGGTGCTGATACGATCAACTGGTATACACCAACCAATGCAACCCTGTGGATGGGCTTGGCGATACTTGCGATCATCGGCTTGTTGGTGATGGGCACGCGCAAACGCGCGATTGTTCCCAGCCGCACTCAGTCAGTTGCTGAATTGGCCTATGGTTTTGTTTATTCTATGGTCGAGGATGTCGCGGGCAAAGAGGGGCTAAAGTACTTCCCTTATGTCATGACGCTCTTTATCTTCATCGTGTTTTCGAACTTCCTTGGGATGTTGCCGATGAGCTTTACGCCCACGTCACACATCGCGGTGACAGTTGTGTTGGCGCTGTTGGTCTTTGTCTCGGTCACGCTCCTTGGGTTTTACAAGCACGGCCTTAAGTTTCTTGGCCTGTTCTGGGTATCATCTGCGCCTTTGCCTTTGCGCCCTATCCTGGCGATAGTTGAGGTTATTTCGTATTTCGTGCGCCCGGTTAGCCACTCTATTCGTCTGGCGGGCAATGTCATGGCGGGCCATGCGGTGATCAAGGTGTTTGCCGCTTTTGCCGGCAACTTGCTGATTGCCCCTCTGGCGATGGTAGGGATCGTTGCGATGTTTGGCATGGAGGTACTGGTTTCCTTTATCCAAGCCTATGTTTTCACTATTCTGACTTGTGTTTATCTAAAGGATGCGCTGCATCCGTCGCACTAGTCGGACCCGATAATCTAATCAATTAACAACCAAATTACCAACGTAAGGAGAATACACTATGGAAGGCGATATTGCAGAAATGGGTAAATTCATCGGCGCAGGTCTAGCCACTATCGGTATGGGCGGCGCTGCAATCGGTGTGGGTTCAATCGTGAGCAACTTTTTGTCCGGTGCCCTACGCAACCCTTCGGCCGCTGGCGGCCAAACAGCTATGCTTTTCATCGGCATCGCATTTGCCGAGGCTTTCGGGATTTTCTCGTTCCTCGTTGCTTTGCTGCTGATGTTTGCTGTCTAAGAACTAAGAGCCAATCCTTACGGTCGGTGCGTCCCATCGCGGGCGCACCGATGTAACAAAGGTTCCTAGGAGGACGACATGGCATCCGAAACACATGAAGCCGCAGGTCATGCTGCCGAGGCATCGGGTATGCCGCAGCTGGATTTTGCGACGTTCCCGAACCAGATATTCTGGTTGCTGATCACGCTGGTCGTGATCTACCTTATCTTGTCGCGCGTGGTTCTGCCGCGTGTCGGTTCGGTATTGTCCGAACGCCAAGGCACAATAACAAATGATCTTGCGGCAGCAGAAGAGCTGAAGCAAAAGGCTGTGGAAGCGGAAGGCGCCTATAACAAGGCGCTGAACGATGCCCGCGCTGAGTCGCAAAAAATTGCGGCAGAAACAAAAGCAGAAATTCAGACCAAGCTGGACATCGCGATTAGCAAAGCCGACGCTGAGATCGCTGCCAAGTCCGCCGAAGCCGAAGCCGCGATTGCCACCATCCGCAAGGGTGCTGTTGCAAGCGTGAAAAAGGTGGCTGGTGATACAGCAAAAGAGATCATTGCGACGATGGGTGTTAAGGCGGATGCCAAGACTGTCACCGCCGCAATCACCGCCCGGATGAAAGGATAGGATCATGAAAAAACTTACAATCCTACTGGCATCTGTTGCGACACCAACGTTCGCCGCTTCTGGCCCGTTCTTTTCGATGCTAAACACCGACTTTGTGGTTTTGATCGGGTTTATCCTGTTCTTTGCATTGCTGGCTTACCTAAAGGTGCCTGGCTTGTTGGGCGGGATGCTGGACAAACGTGCCGAGGGCATCAAATCGGATCTGGACGAAGCCAAGGCGTTGCGCGAAGAAGCGCAGACCATTCTGGCATCTTATGAGCGCAAGCAAAAAGAAGTTCAGGAGCAGGCTGATCGCATTGTCGAGGCTGCCAAAGCCGAGGCCCAAAATGCGGCGGCAGAAGCCAAAGAAGATTTGAAGCACTCGATCAAGCGCCGTTTGGCGGCTGCCGAGGATCAGATCGTTTCAGCACAGGCGTCCGCTGTCAAAGAAGTTCGCGATAGCGCCATTGTGGTTGCTGTGGCCGCTGCCAACGACGTGATCGCCAGCAAAATGACTGCGGCGAGTGGCAATGCATTGATTGAAGACGCAATCAAGGATGTGGCTGACAAGCTGCACTAAATCACGCGCTGATTGAACGAATTCAAAACCCGGCCCCTGTGGTCGGGTTTTGGTGTTTTGGATGGCAATTATGCGTGATCGTTATAAGATACGATTAGTGCAGGATGGGGATGAGCGACATGACGGTTGAAATCTGGATGCTTTATGTGGCGACGGTTCTAGCATTGATGAGCACACCTGGCCCAAGCCAATTGTTAATGTTGTCCAACAGTGCGTCGTACGGGTTTCGCCGTTCCTTGGCCACTGCGGCGGGGGATCTGACGGCGAATGGGTTGCAGATGATCGCCGCCGGTTTTGGCCTTGCGGCTCTTATTGCGACGTCAGGCTACGCGCTATCGGCGATCAAGTGGTTTGGCGTTGTCTATCTGATCTGGCTTGGTATTCGCATGATCCGAAAGGTCGACCCAAATAAGACCGGTCAGAAGCTGGATGCGGCACCAATTACGATAAAGGCACTTTGGTTGCAGGGTTTTGTCACCTCGGCAACGAACCCCAAAGCGGTTGTGTTTTTCGCCGCCCTCTTTCCGCAGTTCATTCAGCCAGAGTATGCGTTCGGGCTGCAGTTTCTTATTCTGTCCGCGACATACATTATCTTGGACGGGATATTTCTGTCAGCTTACGGCGCGGGCGCCAGCTGGATCGCGCAAAAGTTCAAGGGGGGCGCGCGGGCGTGGATTGAACGCATTGGCGGCGGGTTTTTGATCGGTGCGGCTATCCTTCTTGGGCTAAAGACCTTGAACGAATGATAAGACTTAAAAACGAACATCTTGCCTCCCAATATTTTTTCATCTATCAAATTCAAGCTGCCCAATCATGGGTGGTATGTTCTCAGGGCGGGGTGTAATTCCCCACCGGCGGTAATCATGTAAATGAAAGCCCGCGAGCGCCCATCGGTAGGTGGGGTCAGCAGATCCGGTTAAATTCCGGAGCCGACGGTTAAAGTCCGGATGAAAGAGAGCGGGATTGGGTAAGCGCTGTGTAGGCGTGTGCCCGAAATGTCCTGTTTTGCCTTGGGTCTTGTGCGCTTAGGAAAAAGGACAACGCCATGACTCATACAATCACGACCAGCACGAAAAGTGCTGCATTTACAGGGGCCGCCTTTATGGTCGCTGCCGGACTGCTTTTTGCGGTTATCAATGTTGCTAACACCCAACTGACATGGGTTTACGGGCTAAAATCCACGACAGTTGCGTTTTGGGAATACTTTATAGCATTGCTGTTCAGCTTGCCGTGGGTGTTCAAACATTTGCGCTCATCGCTGACCACTTCGCAATTGCCTTTGCACATCCTGCGCGTGGCCTTGGCGGCTGGCGGGGTGCAACTGTGGGTGTTGGGGTTTGCATCAGGGGTTCCGCTGTGGCAAATGATTGCATTGATCATGACATCGCCGTTTTTCGTGACCATCGGATCGCGGTTGGTGTTGGGTGAAACCGTTACTATGCAGCGTTGGGTCTCGCTGATTGTTGGCTTTATCGGCGCAATTATCATTCTCAGCCCTTGGTCTGACAAGTTCACCATCGCGTTGCTGTATCCGCTGGGCGCTTCTTTCATGTGGGCGATGTATTCGCTGATCACCAAACACATGACCGAGACCGAGGATTCGGATACGCTGACCCTCTATTTGCTGTTGTTGCTCACACCCATCAACGCCGCTTTGGCCTTTAGTGGTGGCTTTGGTATCCAAACCGATGCGGCCGTGGTCAGCACAGAATTCGCCATTGGGTTGGTGATATTTGTCGGGATTTTGGTTGCCGTTGCGCAGTATTTTCTGGTGAGGGCCTATAGCGTTGCCGATGCGGCCTATTTGCAGCCGTTTGACTATGTGAAACAGCCAGTCAATATCATCCTTGGATATTTGGTTTATAGCTACGCGCCCGAAGGCGTTATGTGGCTGGGGACGCTTTTGATTTTTGGGGCGTCTCTCTACTTGCTTAGATCAGAAATGAAAAAATAACGGGTTAGCGCGCCTTCTCATGTTTTAGGCGAAGGCGCGCGACTTCTTCATTCCGGTCGGCTTTTTGTTGGTCCCGCAGGGCGGTTTTGACAAAGGCCATATGGGTATTGACGGCTGCGCGGCAGGCCGTTGCATCGCGGGCCTGAAGCGCGTCGTTGATCGCGCGGTGCTGGTCCAAAAGGGCGCTGCGTTTGTGGTGTTGTTGATAGATCACCTGTCGATTGAACAGCACGCCTTTTCGCAACAGATCATACATCGATCGCATCATGTGCAGCATGATGACATTGTGTGAGGCCTCAACAATGGACAGGTGAAATTCGGCATCCAGTTCGGCCTCATGGGTTGGGTCCGCGGTTTGGCTGGCGGCTTCCATTTTCTTGAAAATTTCGTCGATCACCTGCAGGTCTGTGTCTGAACCCAATCGGGCCGCGCGTTCGGCTGCCAGCCCTTCCATGTCGCTGCGAAAATCCAGATAGTCAAAGATTGCCTCGTTGTGGCCGGCAAACAATTGGCTTAGCGACGCGGGGAATGTGGCTCCAAGGCTCTCGGCGACATAAAGGCCGGCGCCCGCACGGCTGTCGAGCAACCCGCGGCTTTGAAGGTCGGCGACCGCTTCGCGCAGAGAGGGGCGCGAGACGCCCATCTGCTCGCTGAGCACGCGTTCAGAGGGCAGCCGTTCGCCAGGGCGCAGGATACCGCGCAGAATCAGTTGTTCAATTTGGGTGACAACGGAATGGGACAGCTTTTCGGACTGGACAGGTTTGAAGGGCATAGTGTTCCTTTCGCGCGGCACAATGCGTGGTCAAAATATATGACCGCATGGGCAAAAGGACAACAAAAAAGGCCGGACAGTGTTGTCCGGCCTTGGTTTTGTTGTGCGGTGCCAAACCCTGTGCGTTACGACGTAGGCCGGATCACAATTTCCACGCGGCGGTTTTGCCGTTTGCCTGCGTCGGTTTGATTGGTCGCTACCGGATCGTCTTCGCCGCGGCCAAAGGCGCGGACGCGTGAGGGTTGAACGCCGGAATCCATCAAAACCGATGCAACCGCGCTGGCGCGTCGGGACGACAGGTTTTGGTTGTAGTCAGCGGGGCCGACGTTATCCGTGTGGCCCAACACGTCGACCGTGGTGTTTGGATAGTTGTTCAGGTTGGTCGCCAACGTGCGTAAATCACTGCGCAAGTCCGCGCGCACGGCCGCGCTGCCTGTATCAAACAGGATGTCTTGTGGCATGGTGACGATCAACCGGTCGCCGGTATTAACGATTTTTACGTCATCACCCATGCTGCCGCGCAATTCGGCGGCTTGTTTGTCCATTTGGTTGCCGATAATGGCACCAACGCCCGCGCCAAGGGCCGCGCCAAGGGCTGCGTTTTTCACACGGTCATTGCCGCTCTCTTTGGTTGCACCCAACAGGGCCCCAAGACCGGCCCCGATCAACGCGCCGTTCTGGGTGCGGGTGTTGCCGTTTTTGGGTTCTGGTGTGGGTTCCAAGCAGCCCGCAAGCGCAAAGCTGCCCACAACCAAGAGTGCAATAGGTTTTTTCATCTGCATTGTATTCGCCTCGTTAAAATTGCCGTTCTGTGACGGGTTACCTATACAATATCGGGTGTTGTTATCGAATATCAACCAGCAGAATCGGCTAAAACCCGCCACAATGGGCGGTTTAGGCGCTTTTTGAGCGCACACCTTCCCATGCCAGCATGGCGCGTTTGACGGGCAAGCCCCAGTGATACCCCCCCAAGCCGCCGGATTTTCGCAAAGCACGGTGGCAAGGGATCAGCCAACTGACGGGGTTGCGGCCAACTGCGGTGCCAACGGCACGGGCGGCTTTGGGGCTGCCGACGCTGGCGGCGATTTCAGAATAGGTGGTGACGTGGCCCGACGGGATGCTTAACAGGGCCTCCCAGACTTTGATCTGGAAGGGGGCACCGATCAGGTGCAAATTGGCGTGGCCCGATTGGTTTAGGGCCGCGTCGATCCACGGGGCAAGGGCGGTTTTGTCCTCAATGTAGCTGGCATGTGGCCAGCGGCTGCGCATGTCTGCCATCGTGGCCTCGGCCCCGGTTTCGGCGGCAAAGGCCATGCCGCACAGACCCTTGTCGGTGCCCATCGCCAGCGCCAGTCCAAAAGGGGTTTCAAACCAGCCAAAACGGATGGTCAGCCCCGCCCCACGGCGGGCAAATTCACCCGGGCTCATGGATTCCCAGCGCAGGAACAAATCGTGCAAGCGGCTGCTGCCCGATAGGCCGACTTGGTCAGCCACATCAAGGGTGGTGAAGTGGTCATGCAGCAGGGTTTTGGCGTAGCCCAAGGTCAGGTATTGTTGAAACCGTTTGGGCGACACGCCGACCCAACGGGTGAACAGGCGCTGGAAATGAGCCGGACTCATTTGCAGTTCATTCGCAATTGTTTCGAGCGACAGGGTGCGCCCATCGGCGGCGTCGATCACATCAATCGCGCGACCAATTACGCCGTAATGGTAGGAGTCATTCAATTCAGCCATTTTGTGGTTCCTTTGCTTGATACAAAGGTAGGCGAGCGGACCGTGTTAAGCGACCCGAAAGTTGCGCTTTGATCGGATCAGGCAACTGAAAAGTTGCGCATGGCTTGTTTCGTTTCCTGTGGCACCAGCAGGTTTACCTCCCACGGTTTCAAACAAAGCCGTGCTGTTTGTATTGTGTCGACCTTTGCCCCCAACAGCCCGCGAATTTCGGCCTGCAGTTTGGCGGGCAGGGCCGCGAGCGCCATTTTCCCGGGGAAAAAGCTTTCGACCCATAGACCTTCGGCCAGCACGATTTCGTGGTTTTGGAACAGGATGTGATAATAGGAAATTTCGTGTAGAGGTCGGTCTGGTGCAATATCACGCTCATTCGCGACGGCTTTGATCGGGGAAAACACCTCATCCGTACCGAAAAGCAGTTCAGTCTGGTAGGATTTCAGTAAAACGCGGTGTTCAGGGGACAGCCGTAGATCCTGCGCAGGCGTCTGGGTGTCAATGCTATGAGCCGTAATCCTGATCGGACACAAACCGGGTGATGTTGCCAATTTTTTGGCAGAGATGGTCGTGCGCCCAACCCAGAGGGCGGGTTGAAAACCGTGGTCTTTGGTCATGACCTTATCGCCTGGACGAATCCAGTCGACGGGTTGGGCACCTTCAGCCGTCATCAATGTGGTGCCTTGGCAAAAGCAAGGCACGCTGTCCAATTCGGAATAGAGCAAGCGTGTATCACCGGTGATTGGGTCATAATCATCGGTGTGAACGTTGCCACTGTCGATTTCGATGTAACTGACACCCGTATCCAGCGGGGCGGTGACAAGGAACCCGACGGCAACGCCGCCAACTTCTATAACCTCCAGATATATCAGGTCGCCTGTAGGGCTTTGGATTTGGTAAAATAGCTCGTCGTATATTTGGCCTGATGCGATCGGATTGCCATCCATGTCGCTTACGGTGCCAGTCTGATTGGTGTCGTCGCCGATCTCGTCATTGGTGGCATCGCCCCCCAGATATCCGTCGTCATCCGTGATATTGATTTCAACACGGTGTTGGGTGAAATCATAGTCAGGACGCAGTGACCATGAATTGGTCGCTCCGTCGTAAACCAGTGCATCCATCGAATAGCCATAAGCCATGAAATATCTCGTTGTCAGTTAACCATGCAGGACATTGGCATTGGCTGTCACAAAGGCACCTTAATTGAGGATGGAAATGAACATCGGATTTGAGATAATTTCTTTGCGCTAAACTCTGGGGCTTGCTCATTTGGTATGATTTCCAGATACAGATGGCATGGAAAAACAGATGGATTATCGCACGATTGTCGAGGTGTTTCACCGGTTCCAAGATATGGAGCCGGAACCCAAGGGCGAGCTGGATCACACCAATGCCTATACGCTGGTGGTGGCGGTGGCCCTGTCGGCGCAGGCCACGGACGTTGGGGTCAACAAAGCGACGCGTGAATTGTTCAAGGTTGCCGATACGCCGGAGAAGATGTTGGCGCTGGGATTGGATGGGGTGACCGAACACATAAAAACCATCGGGTTGTTTCGGCAAAAGGCCAAGAACGTCATTAAGATGAGCCAGATTTTGGTCGATGAGTTTGACAGCAAGGT
>DEIK01000033.1:0-319 GCA_002352425.1 Rhodobacteraceae bacterium UBA2776 | reverse complement strand
GTGGATACGCATATTTTCCGGATCGGCAATCGCACCGGCATTGCGCCGGGAAAAGATGTGGATGCGGTGGAACGCGCCATTGAAGATAATATTCCGGCAGAGTATCAACACCACGCGCATCATTGGCTGATCCTGCATGGACGCTATGTGTGCAAAGCGCGCAAACCTGTGTGTACCAATTGTATCATTCGTGATCTCTGCCCTTATGAGGAAAAAACCCTATGACTAAGAAGTATCAAATCGTCGGTATCGGGAATGCCATGGTCGATGTGTTGGCCCATGCCGAGGACAGCTTTTTGACCGAGAATGGTATCGACAA
>DEIK01000123.1:48073-50007 GCA_002352425.1 Rhodobacteraceae bacterium UBA2776 | reverse complement strand
AATTTGACTTACAATATTGGCAACATTAGGGCCAAAATGCCGTAATTGTTCGGCATATGGAATTATTGTCAGATTTTTGCAAAGTATTGTGCCGCAAGTGGAAACGCAGGGACCCTAGGAGGCCACAAAAACCAGTGATGCGTGTTGTTCAGGTCTTCATGGTTAAGATCGCAGCGGGGCAGGGGCACAAAATAAATGGGCCGCCCGATAGCAATTTCTGCTATGCGCGGCGGCCCAAATTAGCGGTGTTCAGATTTAGCGGTTAGTCGCCGCCCTGTGAGTTGATCGCCCCAGTCGCGTCATTTGACAGGGTCGATGCTTCAGTAGCGCTTTTGACGTAGTCGCGGAAAATGATCTGCGCATATTTCCCGTTCAACACTGTTGGGTTGTTTTGAACGAAACCCGAAACCTCGGTGACGGTGCGGCGATTGCGCCGTTCACGTCCCTGACTAACGACCAATGGCTGTGTTTCACCAAAGGAGGCCACGGCCTCTAGGCGGCTGCGATTGATACCTTGGCTGGACAGGAACCGAACAACAGCACGGGCGCGGCGCAGGCCGAGACGTTTGTTAAACGCGTTGCCGCCGACCAGATCGGTGTGCCCATAGACCCGAAAGCGTACTTCTGGGAATTGACGGATCCAATTGGCCTGTTTGCGCAACGACGCAATGGCCGAGGCATCCAGTTTCGAGGAGTTGAAGGCAAAGTTTACCGTTGCGGGAACTTCGGCCGCAAAGCGGTTCGACAGATCAATCGCATAGGATTTTTGGCCCGACTGGATCAACATATTGTTCATTGTCGAGTTGCCAAAGCCACCTTCGTCCAGTTCACTGCCCGCTTCGGCATAGAACGAGCGCGCAATGTTGGTTTCTTTCGAGCAAGAGGCCAATGTGGCGATGCTGGCGACAATCAGAGCATTCTTTAGATAAGCATTCATTGTCTTACTCCATCACATAGCCGTAGGAACCGCTAAAGTCCTGCCGGGCAACTTCGCCGGCGGCACCGCGCGGGGTTTTGCCCGCCACTTTGCCAAATAGGAACAATTCGGATTCCGTCGGGATTTTGATCCGATCCGTTGGCAAAGCAAGGGCTTCGCCGCGGGTCGGGGTAACCAGATGTGGTGTGATGATGATAACCAACTCGGATTGCTGCCGGATATATTCGGTGCTGCGGAACAGTGTGCCAAGGATCGGAATATCGCCGAGCCATGGAACCTGACTGTTCAAGTCGGTAAAGTCATCCTGCAACAAGCCGGCAATCGCAAAGCTTTCGCCGTCACGCATTTCAACCGTGGTTGAAACTTCGCGGCGTTTGAACGCATCAATGGCAAATCCGTTCTGGCTAAACCCGTTTGAAGGATCGAGCGAGCTTACAGCGGCTGAAAGAGACAGGTTGATAACGTCACCGTCCACAACGCGTGGCGTAAAGTCCAGTTCAATCCCGAAGGGTTTGTATTCAACCGAGATCGAGTCGTTGTCTTGGGCCACAGGCACAGGATATTCGCCACCGGCTAGGAATTTCGCCTCTTGGCCTGAAAGTGCTATCAGGTTTGGTTCGGCCAAGGTGCGAATAACACCTTTGCTTTCAAGTGCTTCCAGTAAAACGCCGAACTGGGTTGAGCCAATGGTAAAGCCGACAGCGGCTTGGCCGATGGCCTGGTTGTTCAGGTTCAAGTTGGTCGATGCAGAGGAGCCGATGCTGGTTCCCGGCACAAGCGCACCAGAGCCAGCCCCAACGGAGCCAGACAAAGAAGAACCGATACCGTTGATCAAAAGACCCGCAGAAAGCTGTTTGCTGACGGTGCGTTGCATTTCGGCAAACCGCACTTTGAGCATCACTTGCTGGGTTCCGCCAACGCTCATCAGGTTGGAAACGCGATCCGGCGCATAACGCTGGGCCAGATCAAGCGCGCGATCCAGTCTGGCGGTGCTTGA
>DEIK01000123.1:0-48017 GCA_002352425.1 Rhodobacteraceae bacterium UBA2776 | reverse complement strand
CCCGGAAGGATCTGGCGAAGCCGTTCCTTGAATTCGGTCACATCGGGGGTCACTTGGACCTCGACGTTGGTAATAAGCCGACCATCACCGCCCAAAAGGGTCAGTGTTGTACGTCCGGGCAATTTGCCCAGCACATAAATAGTACGGTCGGACAGCGTTGAAATGTCCGCAATTCCGGGATTGGCTATAGAGAGTTCCGCAAATGGAACGTCGCTTTCGACGACAACCGCGCGGTTCATTGGAACCTTAAGTGCGGATGACGCCGCCCCACGCATAACGCGCAAGGTTTCAGCCTCGGTTGTGGTCGGAACTGTCGCTACTGTAACGGCGAAACCCAATAGGGCTGCCGAAATGAATCTATTCATTTTCATTGTGATCTGCCTCTCTGATCACTAGCTCGATTAAGGGTCTGTATTTGCCCAATTACCAAGCACACTGCCTGAATCCGGAATTTTTTGCAAGAATCAAACGCTTGGTTGATGCTTTTTATGTGGATAACCCGCAACACAAGGCTAGTTCTTGGGGGAATGAGCCGGTTCACGTCTAGATACTGTGTCAAATTTCAACACCAGATTACAACGCTGGGCGAAATTGTAAAAAAATCGAACATTGGTAAGCTGGGGTCGCGCGGGTGTTGCAATGCTTTGGGGTCTTGTTGCTGCTTATGTCCGTTAATGTCGAAACCATTCCGGATAGTTACCGCATCTGCGAAACCAGAAGTCGAATTCTCTGAAACCTCTGACGAAGAATATCCTTGTCCGGCAACACTGTCTTTTGTTGCGATTACTCGACCTGGTAGTCTCTCCCTTTTAATGGGGTCCGCTTATAGAATTACGCGGCTAGCTTCAGTTTCATCGCGGGTGTGATCCCGCCAATGCCCATATTCGGGCGGTCCGCTGCCCGACAGTGGTTTGCCCACAATCCATGAGAGGGATTGTTGTATTCCAGAGCCAGTTTGTGGCTTGTTCCTGTGCCTCCTCAATTGTTTCAAAGATGTTTTGATCCCGTTGGCCGACAGGTGATTGCAGGCAATCACCGAGGGGGGGCCATTCGTGGCGAACCGTGCGGTTGTAGCGCTCGATGTAGGCGTTCTGCTGGGACTTGCCCATTGCACGGCAGGGCATGTTTACATGCCTGAGAGTGGGGTTGGATGTATTGGATGTGGATGCCCATCCGTTCAGCCCACGCCATTAGTTTGCCGCTGATATATTCTGGGCCGTTATCAACCCGAATAATCAACGGTTTCCCTCGCCATTCGATAATCCAGTTCAGGCTGTGCACGACCCGCTCAGCGAGCAGTGAGAAGTCCACCTCGATGTCCAAGCCTTCGTGGTTGAAGTCGTCCAGCACGTTTAATGCGTGAATGCTGCGCCCGTCAGCCAGCTGGTCGGCCATAAAACCCATTGACCACGTATGATTGGGCGCAGCCGGCACCGACAAAGCGCCCGGTTTGTCCCTCTTCAGGCGTTTCTTCGGCCATCGCTTTCAATTCCGAAATTATTGACGCGTCCATGTCGCCAAACTCCGCCCGCCATTTGTAAAGACTGGCATTGCTCATCCGGTGTTCGCGGCACAATTCCGAAACCGGCACACCGCTCTCGGCTTGCTTCAATATCCCCATAATTTGCGGGGGGGATTATCCTCTGATAGGTAAAGTGGTGCCCAGGGGCGGATTTGAACCACCGACACGAGGATTTTCAATCCACTGCTCTACCCCTGAGCTACCCGGGCACGGGTGAACGAATTTCACGTTCGGGTCGCGATGTTCTAGACGCGGGAACCATTGGTGTCCAGAGCTATTTACCAGAAATCAGTGCAAATTTTCTGGCGTTTTTTCCAGTTGTGCTGCGGCTTCATCCATATCCTCGTCTGTGGCGGCAGGAACGGCGTAAGTTCCATTGAACCATCGGCCTAAATCCACATCGGCACAGTGCTTGGAGCAAAACGGACGGAACAGTGTAACCGTTTTCTTTTTGCAAATCGGGCAACTCATTTCGGCAAGCTCCCGACGATCGACAATCTCTCGCGCTTGCGTTGCAACTCGTAATGCCCCAGCGGCGTCCAGCCAACCAGTGACGTATCAATCGTATCCGCCCGAAATGAATTGCGCAGCGCGTTCTCAAACTGCTTGCGATCCTTCTTGGCCATCGGCGCCAGATCCAACGTGATTTGTCCCCCCAACCCGCGCAGTCGCAACTGACGCGGCAATTCACGCGCACAGGCCAGATTGGCCTTTAGACCGGCCGCAGGTGACGTGTCGCCGCCTGTGTTCACATCTACGGCGACCAAGGCCCGTGTGGGTTCTACATAAATCGACGCTCCGCCGCTCAAAACCACGTGACTGGTCTCTAACTCAACCAGCGCGTCCAGCACACCGTGATCCTCGAATGATCCATCCGTGCTCGCTACCAAATCAGGCGCATCCCAGTCCCGCCAGCCCAGATGGTGCGCGTCAGGTCCCTCCAGCAGCAATTCAGGCGCATCGCCCTCGGCCCCGGCCATCACGTCGCTGGCCGCACCGCGCATATCCGCAATGTCTTCTTCGATGTCGTCCGCGTCCGCCCCATCACAAGACGAACGTAAAATCATCCCAAAATCCGAGCCATCCATGCCGATATGGGCAACCTCAAGCAAACGATCCCGCTCGTTCTCATCACGGATAGCGCGCGAAATATTCAACCCAGGTGCATCCGGAGTCACAATGGCATAGCGGCTTTTAAACAAGACTTTGTGGGTTACGGGAACGGCCTTGCCATCCTCGGCATAGCCCGTGACCTGAACCAGCATCGCTTGGCCGGGGCTTAGCCCCTTGCCTTGACGCAAAAACGCGCTGTCGCCCTTGGGAAGGCGCAAGATCATGCCGCCCTGACCTTTAAGCGGCCGATCCACGATCGCACGATAAATAGCCCCTGGCGTTGGGCCGGCATTGTCGGGCGGGGACAACAGTAAATCATGCAAACGCCCCTCCACCATCAATGCTGCAGCGGGGCGCTCATTAATGTGATCCAGTGCTACCAATGTGCCCTTCATGACCAACCTTTCAAAACTGGATACCCAGCTGTGCGTAACATTTGTGCGGCCTCAACCACCGGCAATCCCATCACCGCGCTGAACGAGCCACTGATCCAGGGTATGAACGCCCCCGCCGGCCCCTGGATGGCATATCCACCCGCCTTGCCGCGCCAATCATCAGAGGCCAAATAGGCATTCAGTTCTTCATCCGATAATCGCTTCATCTGAACGGTGGTAACAACATCGCGCTGCCATGTTTGGTCGCCCCGTTTCACCGCCAAGGCCGTGATCACCTTGTGACGACGCCCGGCCAGCGCCAGTAAAAACTCGGCCGCTTGACCTGCGTCCTCGGGCTTGCCCATAATTCGGCGGCCCAGCGCGACAGTCGTGTCCGCACATAGCACAATTTCATTAGGCGCAGCCGTCACGGCCAGCACCTTTTCATAAGCGATCCGCGCACAATAAGGGCGCGGCAGCTCGCCAACCTGAGGTGTTTCGTCAATATCGGGTGCGCGAACATCATCCGCGACCACCCCGATCTGCGCCAGCAACTCGGCCCGTCGCGGGCTGCCAGAGCCCAGAACCAGCCGGACCATCGATTTACTTGAAACGATAGTTGATGCGGCCTTTGGTCAGATCATAAGGGGTCATTTCGACCTGTACCTTATCACCCGCCAGAACGCGGATACGGTTCTTGCGCATTTTACCTGCCGTATGTGCGATGATCTCATGGCCGTTTTCCAGCTCGACCCGAAATGTCGCATTTGGCAGGAGTTCCTTTACGACGCCGGGGAATTCGAGCAGTTCTTCCTTAGCCATGGTCTCTCCTTAAAAAATCCACCTACCATTGTGTAGGCGTCCCCTAGATGGGGCGATTGCCGCAGATATTCAAGGGAAATCAACGCCAACAGGCTCGCAAACATGCCGATATGACAGGAATATCGCGCTTACCGTCTATAAAACCGCTGTCTTGCCCCACGGCTTTCCTGCATTATGCCCGCAAAACGCTATAGAGAAACACGAAACAGGGACGAGCAATCATGTGCTGGAGCGGAGAAGCGTCAACAACGTTGGCGATTGCAGGCTTTGGCGTCACAGCCTTTGCTGCCTACAAAAAAGAACCGGCCGCCCTGTGGATCACGCTCGGGTTTTTCTCGTCGATGGAGCTGCTACAGGCGCTCTCATACCCCGTAATTGGCCAGTGCGGCGCACCCGCGAATAAGGCACTCAGCATCGCCAGCTTTATCCATGTCGCCTTGCAGCCGTTCTTTTTCAATCTTCTAGCGCTCTATTTCATCCCCGTGATGGTGCGCAAACGCATCCAGAAAACCGTCTATGCCCTCTGCGCTGTGGCGGCAGGGATCACCTTTATGCAAATGATCCCGAGCGAGGCCCTTGGCACCTGTTCCGAACACCGCGCCATGTGCGGCGCGCAGTTTTGCACCCTGCCCGGGAACTGGCATTTGGCGTGGGAATTCCCCTTCAACGGATGGGGCAATGATTTCATAACCCACGCGAACTGGTTGGTCCGGTGGTTCCCCAACGCTATGGTCGCCTATAATTTGGCGGTTTTCGTCATGCCGGTGATCTATGGCTCTTGGAAAATTACCGCCTATCAGTTCCTGATCGGGCCCATCCTCGTCAGCCAATTGACTGACAACATCGACGAAGCCCCGGCCATCTGGTGTCTGATGTCGATTGGAATCGTGTTTTTGGTGATGAATTCCCCGCTGCGGGGCTGGATGCGTGTGCATCGTTGGGTGCTTTGGGGTCGGAAAGCCAGCGCCTAGGTTTCGGGCTCATCTACCTCAATTGGCGGTCCAAACCGGTCAAGCAACTTGGCCCTGATCTGATCACGCGTCTGACGATACGACATCAACTTGGCCTCGCGCCCCTTGCCAAGTCCGGTTGGGTCCAGCACCGGCCAATACTCCACATCAATGTGGTAGAACCGCGTGAAATCCAGCGCATGGCGCTGGCTGGCGGGCGACAGACAGACCACCAGATCATAGCCTGAAAGGTCATCACCCCATTCTTGCATATCGTCGAACGAGCGGGCTTTGTGGCGCGACAACTCGACCCCCAACTCCTGACAAACGGCAATGGCAAAACCGTCGATTTCCAAATCGTTCTTCACCCCGACCGATTGAACATAGATCGAGTGGCCATAAAGCTGTTTCATCATCCCCTCGGCCATTGGTGAGCGCACGGCATTATGATCGCAGCAAAACAACACAGAGGTGGGGGATGTTTCGCTCATTCGCTATGCACCGAAATGCAAAACGCAAATCAACGTGAACAGACGGCGCGCGGTGGCAATATCGACAATCGCTTTGCCCTCCAACCGTTCTTGCAAAATGCGCCCGCCCTCGTCGTGGATACCGCGGCGCGCCATGTCGATGGTCTCGATCTGGCTGGGGGGCAGGGTTTTTACCGCATCAAAATAGCTTTCGCAGATCATAAAGTAATCTTTCACGACTTGGCGAAACGGCCCCAAAGACAGATGGAACTCGCCCGCCTTGTCCGACGCATCTGTCATGATATCAAACACCAAACGCCGCTCGCGGATCGCCAGCGTCAAACGGTAAGGGCCGGTAGGTGGTACAACATCGCCACGCGTCGGCAGCGCAAAGCTGTTTTCCTCCAACAGATCAAACACCGCGACTTTGCGCTCTTGTTCGATCTCGGGTGTAGGGGCCGCAAGGCTGCTGTCGTCAATCTCGATATGGCTAATACGATCAGTCATTGTTCAACCTATCCAACCGTGCCCGCACAGACAATCCATGTGCCTCAAGGCTCTCCGAAATTGCCAATCGCTCGGCCGAGGGGCCGATGGCCGCCAGCGCCTGTGGGCTCATTTTGGACAGCGTGGTGCGTTTTAGAAAATCCATCACCGATAGGCCGGACGAAAACCGCGCCGAACGGGCCGTGGGCAGCACATGGTTTGGACCACCAACATAATCGCCGATGGCTTCAGGGGTCCATGCCCCGATAAAGATCGCGCCTGCGTGCTTAACCTTGCTGGCCATCTCATCCGCATCCGCGACGCACAGTTCCAGATGCTCGGGCGCGATCCGGTCGGACAGCGCCACCGCTTCCTCCATGTCACGCACCACAATAACCGCGCCAAAGTCCCGCCAGCTGGCAGAGGCGATCTCGCGGCGCTCCAGCGTTTGCAAACGGGCCTCGACGGCTTTTGAAACCAGCGCACCAAAGGCTGCATCATCCGTGATCAGGATCGACTGCGCATTTTCGTCATGTTCAGCCTGCGACAGCAAATCCACCGCCAACCAATCCGGCTCATTATTGCGATCCGCGATCACCAAAATCTCGCTTGGTCCCGCGATCATATCAATGCCGACCTTGCCAAACACCCGCCGTTTGGCAGCCGCTACAAAAGCGTTACCAGGGCCGGTGATTTTATCAACCGGCGCGATGGTGTCGGTGCCATAAGCCAGTGCCGCCACGGCTTGCGCCCCGCCAATCCGGTAAATCTCGTCAACACCCGCGATCCGTGCCGCCAACAACACCAGTGGATTGCAAATCCCGTCCGGTGTCGGCACCACAATTGCCAACCGTTCAACCCCAGCCACCTTGGCCGGAACCGCATTCATCAATACACTGGATGGATAAGACGCCAAACCGCCCGGCACATAGAGCCCCGCTGCGTCCACAGGCCCCCAGCGCCATCCCAAAGTCGCGCCCACTTCGTCCACCCAACTGGCATCCTCGGGCATTTGACGTACATGATAGGCCCGAATGCGTTCCGCCGCCAATTCCAGCGCCGCGCGATCCGCGTCGGACACTTTGGCGCATTCCGCCTCGATCTCGTCGGGCGTGAAGGCCAAAGTCTCTGGCGTCAGCTCCAGGCGGTCAAACTTTGCCGTCAGCTCCACCACGGCTGCGTCACCACGGGCGCGAACATCCGCAATGATGCCTGCCACAACCGCATCCACATCCGGTGAATCCTCACGTTTGGTGGTCAGGAAAGCCGCAAAACCGGCCTCAAAATCAACGTCAGATGTGTTTAAAAACAGGGGCACAGGCTTACTCCGGATGTTTGGGGGCAGAATGGGAAGGAGCAACATAGGGACGTGTCACATCCTTGAGCGCAACGTCCAGACACTCAACCTCTAGCGCGATCACGCCATCACCCGCCAAGGTCAGCTCAACACGACCCGTGCCGTCCTCCCCAGCCACAAACGCCAGAGAAAGCAGTGACATCACCGTATCCGCATCATGGCGTTCAACACCCTGCGTCTGAACCTTGATCACATCGTTGATAACCAGCACTGATTGCACGCGTTCGAAATTACGCTTGGCAACCTCGGCCTTGGCGCGATCCTCCCAGCGAAACCGGTTTAACAGGATGGCAAACCGACGCTGGCTGGCTTGCCACGCCATTTCATTGGCCGGAAACACCGCATCCTGCGCCAAGGCCGCCAAGATCGCCAAATCATCGGCGTCCTCGGCTCTTAGGCGCAGCGGTGCTTCGCCACCATCTTCGAATTTTGCGTCTTCTGCCATTATTCTTTGATCCGCTCGATTTGCGCCCCGACACCGCGCAGTTTGGCCACAACGTGTTCATAACCGCGGTCCAAATGGTAAACACGACTGATCTTGGTCTCGCCTTCGGCTGCCAGTCCCGCCAAAATCAATGACACCGAAGCCCGTAGATCAGTTGCCATCACAGGCGCACCCTTAAGCTTCTTTACCCCGGTCACAGTGGCGTGGCCGCCTTGGACCTCGATGCTGGCCCCCATGCGGGTCAATTCGGGTGCGTGCATGAAACGGTTCTCGAAAATCTTTTCTTCCAACACGCTGGTGCCCTCGGCGGTGCATAACAGGGCCATCATTTGTGCCTGTAAATCGGTAGGAAAGCCTGGGAAGGGCTCCGTCACAATATCGACGGCCTTTAGTGTGTCACCACGCCGTTTTACCTTCAACCCACGCTTGGTCTCGGTCACATCAACGCCGATCTGGTCAAGTTTATCCACAAACGCCTGCAACAAATCAATGCGCCCGCCAATCAGTTCGACCTCACCACCCGCGAACGCTGGCGCCAACATATATGTCCCCAGTTCGATCCGATCCGTGACAACAGGGTGGGTCGCGCCATGCAGGCTCTCGACGCCTTCAATCGTTATGGATGATGTGCCATCACCGGTGATTTGAGCCCCCATGCGGCGCAAACAATCTGCGAGATCAACGATTTCCGGCTCACGCGCGGCATTGTTGATAATCGTGGTGCCTTTGGCCAAGGTCGCTGCCATCATCACATTTTCAGTGGCTCCAACAGAAGCAAAATGAAAGTCAATCACAGCGCCCTTCAACCCATTCGGGGCATCGGCATGTAAATACCCGTCCTTCAGCTCGATCACAGCGCCCATCGCTTCAAAAGCCGTGACGTGGATATCCATTGGACGCGCGCCAATAGCACAGCCACCGGGCAACGAAACAATCGCTTTGCCGTGCCGCGCCAACAACGGGCCCAGCACAAGGTTTGAGGCCCGCATTTTGCGCACAATATCATAATGAGCCAGTGGATTGTCGGCATTGTGGCTGGACAGCACCAACACGCGGCCCTCGTCCAGTGATGAAACTTCGGCCCCCAAGGATTGCAACAGATCCGTCATCGTTTTGATATCGGACAAGCGTGGCGCATTGGTCAGAGTCAGCGGTTCGGCTGACAGCAACGTGGCCGGCATCAACGCCAGACAAGCGTTTTTCGCCCCCGCAATCGGAATTTCGCCATTTAGCGCACCACCACCTGTTACATTTATTGAATCCATATACTTTGCCCTACTCTTTTTTACCTTGCGCAGCCGTGGTCGCCTTGCGACCCCGCGCTTGTGCTTTACGCCTTGCCATATTCGTCTTTAACGCCGCTTTCAATCGCGCATCACGTCTTGCGCGCTCTGTAGCCTTGGTTTCCTTGCCTGTTTGGCTGACGGTTTCATTGTTTCTTTCTTTGCTCATGTTACACTCTCTATAGCAGGGCGTGAAAAGGGTCCAGATTGCGCTTGCGTCAAATCAGAAATACGCCTATTCAACCGCCACTCAGGTGCGCTGCTGTAGCTCAGTGGTAGAGCGCGTCATTGGTAATGACGAGGTCGGGAGTTCAATTCTCCCCAGCAGCACCATTTGAATTGGCTTTATCTTCATGAGCCATTCCCCAAGCCCCCCCTGCCGACCAAAGCTACCATTCGCCCATTTCATCATGAACAGGCGCTTCTTGGCCAAGAGTTGTATGATCCCATTGTGTAGTTGGTATTTGCTTCAATAAAGCAAAATCTGTGAGAAACTGAATTCAGAAAATCCAGCACCAAATCTCAAGTCTTGGTAGACGAGCAGAAAACGTTACTCTGACAAATACACCCTGTGCGGCCCTAAACAGAAGCACAGGGTGATGTCCTTTTTCAAAGAAGACAAATGCTGGGCTACAACAGGAAATCTTGTTCGGTCAGCCCAACAACACCATCAATGACGATGTTGACATCGGTGCTCCCATCCCCGTCAACGTCAATCCGCACACGGGTATCGCTGCCAACTGTCACGATCCGCACTTCGCCTGCTGTATTCGAATACAGACCCGAGCCGATGAAATTTAGCGTGCCAACAAAACCACCCAGATCAATCAGGTCCTCACCAATGGAAAAATCGGTAATGTGGTCAGCATTGGCCAAGGTATCACTATGGGAAATCTTGCTGAACACGAACACATCTTCGCCAGCGCCACCTGTCAACGTGTCCTGACCGATGCCGCCAATCAGGATGTCATCGTCATCACCGCCATTCAGGGTGTCATCACCGTTGCCACCATTTAGGATGTCATTTCCATCATCGCCATCAATCTGGTCATGCCCACGTCCGCCACGCAAATCATCATCGCCATAACCGCCGATCAGATCATCATGGCCTTTGCCGCCGCGGATAACATCGTTACCCTCGCCGCCACCCAATGTGTCGTTGCCACCTTGCCCCGAAAGGAAATCATTTCCGAGCCCACCTGAAATCAAGTCGTTGCCGGATTTGCCATAAAGCACATTGTCGCCGACATTGCCGGCTATTACATTATTTTCCCCGTTACCAACGCCGCGCAGATTGGCGCCACCCAACAAGTTCAGGTTTTCAAAATTATCACCCAACACGAAGCTGGCTTCGGAATTGACCGTATCCGTTCCTTCAAGCGCCAATTCAACAAGCTCAATGCCAGTGTCAGAGACATAATAAGTATCATCCCCGAGATCACCAGCGACGACACCATCAATCGTTCCCCCTCTGCCATCAAAAACATCGTTGCCCAACCCAAGCAGGATGTCTCCGGTAACATGGCCACTGTTTGAAACGGTATCGATCCCGACGTTACCCAAAAAAACGCCTCTCAAAATTCCGGTGTTCACAAACACGTTTGGACCTTCCTCTAGGTCAACGTTGCCAATTATTGTGCCGTAATTGTGGACCTCATCGTTACCATCTGCCGCCCGAATCGCGGTGACACCAAGCGTTTCTATTGTGCCATAGTTCTCAAGAAACAAAACATGGCCGTCGTTCCCAAAATACACCCCTTGGTAATCCGTGGCGCTGATAATACCGGTGTTCAAAATCTGCAGGCTTTCGTTAATTGCGTAAACACCCGTCGAACCTATTATTGTTCCACTGTTGTTCAGTGTAGAGACACCGCCGGCTGTTACGCCTTGGAACATCACGCCATAGCTTGTACTTGAATGGACAAAACCAATGTTGATCACCTCTGAAGTGTCGCCATAGAACCTGATCGCCGAGCTGACGGCTTGCACCTCACCATGGTTCTGCACACTGTTAAGAGTCCCTCTTAAAAAAAGGGCATGTTGGGAGCTGAATAGGCTGGTGACAGAACCTGTGGCGCCAATGAATACCTCATTCAAGCCGAGACCCGTTGTGGTCCCGTCACTTGTACTTGTGTAAATCCCATAGTTGCGGGCGATAATTTCCCCAAAAATAAAAATGTTCTGATCATAGCTGTTCCCTGTTGATACGAGACCAGCGCCGTTTGTTGTCAGAATACTGCCATCGCGACTGAGCGAGAAGCTGTCGCCTGTGCCTGATACTGCCTGAGAGGTGGTTACGTCCGTTGATACAATTGTCCAAACCATAGCTTTTTCCTAACTTATTTAAAAATTTTTTTGTTTTGGTGAAAAAATGTCCATAACTCTCTTACACCCTAGATTAAACAATCTCAATAATTGAATTGTTTTGCACAATTGGCTTCTCGATTTCCGAGGCAGACAATGGAGCGATTTTCCGTCGGACCGGTTTGTGGCTTTCTCTATAAAGGTCAATGCACAAGTCCCAACCTTCGGATCGACTGGCACTTGTGCCCACCGTCATGTCGAGTAGCAGCCGCAAAGACCGTGTTGCCCGCCAAGCTTGTGTTTGCGAGTCCTACCGACAGATATGCAGTTCTGACGCATCCGTTGCCCGGCAGGCGATTGCAAAGCAATCTGCCGAGAGGGGCGACCCACGCGGCGGTGGCCAATATCCAGGCCAAGTTCCTTCAGCTCTTCGGTCATTCGCGGGCGGCCATAGCTGCTCAGACTGAGGCGCGATTGTTCTTTGATATGCGCCAGCGTAACCATATCAGATAGCTGCTTAAGACCACAAATTTAACCTCAAGGACTCCGCACAAGCTGGAGGGAAATTGGGGCGCAGGTCACTCTGTTTGGCATAGGTGGGCATCAAAGAAGACAGCCAAGCGCTGGCAATTGAAACAGATGCAGGGCTTGAGCTTCAATTTACGGATCGGACCAAATCGGCCAATGGGGGAATTACAATAGAGAGGCCGGGCATGGAAAGGTGTCCGCCATCGAAATACAATGGTTCTCCGTTTTTGATCACGTAGCACATTCCGTCTTGGCAAATCTGGTTTTGTGGATCGAAAACGAGCGCGCCGGTTTTAGTGGCGATATCGGTTAAGAAAGCATGTGGGTCCATCGAGCTTTGATTAAAGAGCGTTTGCGGGAATCCGATGTTCTGGTCCAGCGTTTCACCATACCAAAGTTTCCGGCCAAAATATTTTGTTGGTCTAAAGCCGGGCGACGGGATGGCGTGTACCAAAATTACGGTTTTTCCGGCGCTGCGCAGGGTTGTGATTGCGTGGATCAATTCAGCAGAAATTGCGTCTTTGCGTGCGTCGTCTGGCATAAAAGGGGATTTGTCGCTGGGATACGAATAGAGATCATCCGTGATACGGTCACCAACCCAATTTGTTGCATCAGCATTAGAAATGAAGCTGCCCCAAGAGGCGTGTAGGACAATTGTTTCTAACGTCGGGGTTGCCAACAAATGGTCCATCACTTGATTGTTGAACCATTCACACTTTGCGGCGCGGGTTTGGCCATGGTTCAAAAGGTTGGGGATCGGTTGGCAAGAGGACAAGGTCAGTTCTTGTAGTGCCATACCGTATTGGCTCAATGTGTCACCCAAAGCCTGACCGAGCAAGGCGGCATGGCTATCTCCCCAAACGGCCACGCTGGGCGTGGTTTCCGCGCCATGGGCGCAGCGTTTAGACATTTCCAATTCCATCACGGATTCACGCACCGCAAGGCATTGCTTGTAGGTGGCTGGCTGCGATTTCGCATAGGCCAGCAAGGCGTGGACCTCGGCGGGCATCCGGTTGGGGTAACCTTTGGTTATATGGCCACCGACAGAAAAGGTGGCGATCCCCAAGCCAGCCATGATCAAGCTACCCCGCACAAAGGTTTTGGAAGGGGAGGCTCCTCTGCGAAAAGGTTGTTCGATGAAGCGCCAGCTGAGCCATGAAGCGGCAAGGATGGCCGCCACGGTGGCCAGTGCTTGAAGCCATCCAGACAGTGGGTATCCTGCGAGGTCGAGAAAACTGATCAACGGTTGGTGCCACAAGTAGGCGGAGTAGCTGACTAAGCCGATGAGGGTCAGAGGGCGCAAGGTTAGGGCGGTGCGGGCCAGTGAGGGAGCCTGACCAAACAACAAAACCAGCACGGTTCCAGTGACGGGGATGATGGTCCAGCCGCCGGGCCATGGGACATGAGCCGGTATCAGGCCAAGGCCAGCGAGGATCAGCAGCAACCCAAGGTTCGCGAGCCAGCCCGAGGTGCGGGGGCTTACGGCAAGCTTTGGGAAGGCCAGTGCGGCCAGCACCCCTGCGAACAGCTCCCACGCACGCGTATGGATCAGGTAAAAGGCGGCCATAGGGCTGTCGATGTTTGTCAGCACGGCGGTGGCGAGGCTGATCAGCGCCAACGTGGCGAATACCCAAAACAGCACTTTGGTTCCAAAGCGCCAAAGTAGGCCGAATAGGAGGGGTACGAAGAAGTAGAACTGTTCCTCTACCGCAAGGCTCCAAGTGTGAATCAGCGGGTCTTTTAGAGCAGCCGGGTTGAAATAGTCGATGACCTGAAAGAACCAGATGTTTGAGATGAACAGCAGCGTCGATAAGGCTGCACCGCCAAAGTATCGCAAGGTCTGGGGCATCATGGTCCACCAGCCAGCCAGCATTGAGAGCAGGATGACCGTGAACAGGGCCGGCAGAATGCGGCGGGCACGACGGGCATAAAAATTGCGATACCTAAAGGTGCCGTTTGCACGTTCTCGAAAGATGATGCCGCCGATTAGAAAGCCAGAGATCACAAAGAAAACATCAACTCCGGCGTAGCCTGCGCTGATGGATTTTAGGCCAACGTGATAAAGGATGACCCCCATCACAGCGATTGCGCGAAGCCCATCAATTTCCTGTCTGTAGTTCATTTCGCGCGTTGCCTTGCCTGAGTACTTTGGGCCCGCCAGCCTTTTGTCTATCGGTCTTATTTGCGGGTTATCGTTTCATAAAACAAACCGAGACGAATTGCCAACCAAACGCGTGCGGCTGGTTGCGTGAGCACCGTTCGCAAAGGTTAACTCTGGTTAACCCCGGTTTGTTAGTTTGCCTTTGTTCGGGCCGAGAGCCTGAATTCTTTACTGACATGAACTGAAAATTGAGCGGATCAATGGTGGCCTTTGGCCCCGGCGCATTGTGCATGCGCGTTCCGGATATGTGGAAAGGGGCTAGGATGAATAAGGCGATCACAGAAGGTTTGGTATTTACACCGCCATTGTTTGCGGACGGTTTGGGGGGTTGGTCGAGCCAGGACGGCAGACCGGGGCAGGATACTTACGACAATGCTGCCAACGCAGCTTTTGTGCCGGCGGATCAAGATTTTGGCGGCTGTCTGGAGTTGCAAAAAACCACGGCGACGCAAAAATTGCGCTACATGGGACAAACGCCCATGCTGCCAGGGTGCTATCTGCGCATTACGGCGCGGGTCAAAGCCGTGAGTGGCAATCTGGCGACGGTTCAGATTGCAGGCTGGGCTGGGAATGCGTCGGACGCCCATGTTGGCGGGTTGACCGAAGTTGGTCCGAGCGTGACGCTGACGACATACGGTGAAGTTGTCACTGTTACCGCTATTGTGGGCGCTGGCGTACGCAATGGTGTGGACATGCAGTGGGGCAGCGCGCCGGTTTACGGTCATTTCGGTATAAATCTGACAGGCCCAACTGGCGGTGTTGTACGTGTTGATGACATTGAGATCGAAGACATCACAAGCGCATTTTTACGCGATATGATGGACTGGGTTGATGTGAAAGACTACGGCGCTGTCGGGAATGGTGTCACAGATGACGAAGCGGCTTTTGAGGCGGCTGATTTGGCGGCTAATGGGCGTCGGGTGCTGATTTCCGAGGGCACCTATTATCTCGGCAATCACGTTACATTTGAAAATCCTGTACGGTTTCAGGGCACTGTGACCATGCCAGTCGATAAACGGCTAGTTTTGCGCAAAAACTTTGACCTGCCGACCTATATCAATGCCTTTGGGGACGAGGAACTGGCACTAAAGAAGGCGTTACAGACCTTGTTGAATTACTCCGACCATGAATCTTTGGATATGGGGGGGCGACGGGTGGAATTGTCTGCGCCAATTGATGTGCAGGCGGCTGTTGCCAACCGCGACACATTTGAAGTGCGCCGGATTTTGCGCAATGGTCAAATTCAAACTATTGCAGGGCCAGCATGGGACACGGATGTTGTGGTTTCAGCGGCGACCTATTCGATTTCGGATCCTAAAACCTTAACCTCGGTTGCAGATGTGGCCAATATTGCGGTTGGTTCGTTGGTGCAGGGCAATGGTGTTGGGCGCGAAGTCTATGTGCGTTCAAAAAACGTGGGGGCGGGTACAATCACCTTAAACCACGCCTTGTTTGACGCAGACGGCACCCAGAATTTCACCTTTAAGCGTTTCAAATATATGCTTGATTTCAGCGGATTCGTGAAAATGAGCCGCTTTGCGATTGATGATGTGGAATTCATGTGTAACGGCGAAGCCAGTGCTATCATGTTGCCGCCGGATGGTCGAATGTTCCAAATCCGCGACAGCAGTGTTTCCAGACCAAAGGATCGCGGGATTACCTCGATTGGGTTGGGCTGTCAGGACATTCACATTGACCGCAACCAGTTTCTCTCAAACGAGATGGGGCTGCGGGCGCAAGACCGTACAACCGTGATGCTGAATGTGAACAAGAATGATGCAAAAATTCGCAACAACCAAGTGCACAGATTTGGGCATTTCGCGGTGTTGGGCGGTGTTGGCACCATTTTGTCGGGCAACCACTGGTATCAGGGTGACAACGAGACCAATGGCCTGCGCACGGCCGGGGTGATTTTCACAAACACCAACCTGAATTCGATCGTTGATGGCAACTATTGCGACAACAACTTTATCGAACTGACCAATGAACATGATGAGGATCCTGATCTGGGCTCGGCCTATACCTTTGGTGGCCTGACAATCACGGATAACGTATTTGTTGTGAGCCATGCCGCTGCTTGGTTCAACTGGATCGTCATCACGCCTTATGGCACGGGACATTCGATTGACGGGTTGGTCATCACAGGCAATTCTTTCCGTGCTTTGGCTGGTGCTATCGACAGGGTGGAGAAGATCGACACCACCTATGCAAGTCTGAATTACTGGGGGTTCCGAAATATTGTGTTTGAGGCCAACACCTTTAATGGCGTGAATCAACGTGTGCAAAATCCAGCGATCATTGAGTATTCCCAAAATACCAATGCGCAAACTTGGAAAGTGGCCTTTGCGCCGACCTTGCCTTTTGGTGCTTACACAAGGCGCGTCACCTCATTGATTGCCGACGGGATGATCACGTCCGGCACGTCGACACGGGTGAATACGATGCCTTACACCAGTGGGACTTCGGGGACCAATAACAACGAAGTATGGGTGAATTGGTCGGTGGCCTGTAAAGGTAAAATCCAGGTGACGGCGCGGATCGACCGCCCGCTCTAGGGATTTTTAAATGTCAGAACTTGAGGGCAGGGCGCAGAAATGTGCCCTGCCTTTATGCCGCGTTTTGGGGCTGTTGGGTTGACGTGTAGGAAAAGGTGGCGCAGCTTTGTAGGAAATCAAATCATGGAGATATCTATGCAGTTTCTTACAGCAATGGGTTTGGCTTTGGGCTTGACCATGACCGTTCCGACTGTTTCGGTCGCCCAGAACAAGCCGGTGAACATCGGTCCGGGTGTTATGTCGGTGCCGATTGAAACCGAGGCGGGTGTTGTTGAAATTTCGCGTATTCAAGACAATGAAAACCGCATTGATGGCGATTGGGCGCGCACTTCGCGTCCTTGCCCGAATTTCTGTGTGCAGCCTATGGTGCCGGCTGAAGGGGTCACGCCGGTCGGCGAGCAAGAAGTGATTGCGATGTTGCAAGACCCCAATGCTGTGTTGGTCGATAGTCGCGTTGCCAAGTGGTACAATGACGGCACCATTCCAGGGGCGCATCACATGCCCTATACGGAAGTTTCTGACCGGCTGGACGAGTTGGGCTGCGAAATAGATTTTGATGGCTGGATTTGTGATGATGCCAAACCTGTGGCATTGTTTTGTAACGGACCATGGTGCGGTCAGTCGCCAACCGCCATTCGCGCAATGATAAAGGTCGGCTATCCTGCCGACAAAATTTATTACTATCGCGGTGGAATGCAGGTTTGGCGTATGCTGGGTTTGACTGTGATAGTGCCAAAAGACGGCTAAACCAGAACAAGAAAGGACTGCCGATGCCAGATATTTCAAAGGACAATGACGTTCAAACTGTCATCACCACATTCGAGGTGACGCCTGCCACCTGTCAGGATCTGTTGGATGAATTGAAAGTCGCATGCGATGTTTTTGTCAGCAAACAGCCCGGATTTGTTGGGGCCGCGATGCATGTGAATGATGCTCAAACACGGATCGCCAATTACACCCAATGGAAAGCTCGCGACGATTTTCAGGCGATGCTACGCTCGGACGAAATGCAGGCGTATCACCAGAATTTCAACGCGCTTTGCAAAAGCTTTGAACCGGTGATGTATGATGTGGTTGTCAGCATCGGCTAGGTTTCAGGCGTTGTTCAGCTTGGCCGCTTGCGCTTGTGCGTGGGCTTTTCTGGCGGTTTTGCTAAAGGCCAGTTCAGCTTTGCCCTTGGTCAACCAGGAAAAGGCGAAGGCCCAGACGCCAATGGCCTCAAGCCACAAAACAAGGTTCCAGTCTACCACCATTGCCTTCATCTCGGGGCTGCCTTTCACCTTCATATAGGACGTGATGGTGATCAAAATCGTTGATATAACAATGATATGGCCGCACATGAAGTAGATTTTGCGCCGCGTTGGCTGGGCGGTTTTGGGGAATTGATAATAACAAAAAATGCCCAGGCAAACAAAGAAGGTCAGGGCCGAGACGTAGTGAAAAATCGAGCTGACCTTTAGACCAAGGGCTTCTTGGGAAACTGTCACCACGGCTTGGCTTTCATTTGGAAATAGCGCCAGCCCAAACGAGGCAATTCCGGCAAGCGTTGCCACCCAATCGTCAGAGAACCAATCGCCCTCATCGCGTTGGTACCCCTTATAAGAGATCAGAAAAATGCCGATGGCAAACATGGTTCCCACAAAGATATCCCGCAGGGTGGTGTGGTAAAAGTCACTGATAGAGGGCTCTAGGCGATTGTTGGACAGGATGCCGCCAATGATCAGGATTACAGGCAAAATCACCCCTAAAATGCCAACGGCAAGGCGCACGCGGTGATAGGATAAAACCAAGTCTTGATGGGAGATTGGGGTGTTTTTGGTGTCGTTAGACATGGAGATGGCCTGTGAAAAAATGAATAAAAAATGGATCAAACAACTGAAATAAACTGATCAGAGTTTAACGTCTGCTCGTTTTCAATTCAAGTCTGGCGTCAAAAACTTTTCCAGAACCCGACCTTCAAGCTTTGAGACTTATCCCCTGTCAGGCCTTTGATCAGCCCGACTTCAACGCTGTTTTTGCCATCGCCAAATGACCAAACCAAGGAAGGTGCGAATTTGGCGTAGGTCGGTCCGTTGGTGGTTTTTCCGGTCTGGAGTTGCCAGATCAACATCAGTCGATCCGACGGTTTTTGCCCGAAAGTGAAATCGGCGCTGTAACTGGTGCCAGATTGGCCGGGCACAAAGATCGACGATTGCACCACTGAGGTCACTGACGTGTCAAATGCCAACCAGCCCTTTTTCAATCCGCGCCCCCATGAAAACCCGACCTTGGCCAATGTCTGTTCGGTTGTGGTGCCCCAGGGGTTCGGGATCGACTTTGCCCCAACGCCAAAAGTCAGGGCCATTCGGCTGGGGCGGTCTTGTTTGCCCAGCGGAAAACGCATGAACAAAAGGGCCTCTGATGCCTTGCCCGAAGCCCCCAGATAGCCATCAAATCCAACGGTCAGGCGCGACGTTAGGCCATATTCAGCATAGAGTGATGTGTCGATCGCATAGAGGCTGTCAGAGCGGGTCGAGACCGTGTTCGACCATGACAAAAACAGGGATTTCTTTTCGCGCAACCATGCGCCAGCCTGCACGGATGCAGGCAAAATCAGTAAAACCAAAACAACGAATACGCGGATCATTCATACCTCATTCCCCGCAAGCGACTGTCAGGGAAAATGGTAAACAGATGGTTAATCACAGCACGGCTGTTTGATTTACATCATCGCAGTGGTGTTTTTGATCCTGTATAAAGCGATGACAACAAAAGGAGACGCCACCATGTATAAAAGTATTTTAGTTCCAGTTGCACTGGACCACAAACACGATACATCCGAAGCCATTGAGGTCGCGCGCCGATTGCGCAGCGAGGGCGGTAAAATCACTCTGCTCAGCGTTGTCGAGGTCATTCCCGGCTATGTGGCGGGCTATCTGCCCGAAGGTCAACTGGAAAAGAACCGCGCCGAAAATGAAGCCACTTTGATGGCCAAAGCGGGCGAACTGGATGGCGTCGAAGCCAAAGTGATCGTTGGTCACCCAGGCGGTTCGATTGTTGATTATGCAAAGGATCACAACGTTGATCTGATTGTGATTGCGTCGCACAAACCGGGTTTGCAAGACTTCTTCCTTGGCTCGACCGCTGCGCGCGTTGTGCGCTATTCCCAATGTCCGGTGCATGTGCTGCGTTAATTACTCAGGGAACTGAACCCGACAACTGGCCACACCCGCATTCATTTTGCGGGTGGCGGCGGGCAGGCGTTTTTGCAGGCTCGCCAGCTTGCGCCGTTCCTCAGCCACATTGATTGAAACGGGGGTTTCAACGACGCGGGTGTCGAAATCAAAACACCTGTAGGGTTTGTCGTCGTTGTCATAACAAACGCTTGGCACTTGATAGGATTGCGTTTGGCGGTGGATCGCATAGCCACGGCTGATGTTGCCTTTGGAGGTGCTGATCGCCGATGTGATGGCGCGCACTTCGTTGGAGGCGGTGTTGATACACTGCTGTTGCGGTGTCGCACAGGCGGCGAGGATTGCGAGGGCAGGGAGGAAGGCGAAGTGTTTCATAACAGGGTATTTCCGTTTGGATGTGCGTCCAAAGCGGAGTGTTGGGGATTTGAGGGGGGATGTCAAATGGGGGGACTAGCCTATGATTTTCATTTGGCCACCCAGCTCTATGGCATAACAATACGGAGGAGTGCCTATTTTTATATCGCTTTCAGCTCTTCGATAGATTTGAACCCGTTGGCCCATCATTGGTTTCTGGTTGCTGCCGCATAACCACAGTAATACCATTTCAAATGAAAAAAGCATCGCGTTTGAGAGTTGTTTCAATAGATAGACAAGGTCAATATCCTTGGCGTCCTCTTTTTCTTTCTCAATTGTGATAGATGGTGGCGCAACATTTCCATCTGGCATAAGTCTATAGTTCCAAAGAGTTACCCTTTGCCCATCTTTTGGATGAGATTTCGCATTTCGTAGCCACCGTGCGAATCCAAGATCGTGATCTACTGCGTCCAATGCTTCGGTGTGTTTAGTGGTATCAAACATGTCAAACGCTTCGAAAATGAGCACCTCTCGCAAATCGACGAACCATTTTTCATTTCGCCTTATGCTTGGGTAAAAAATAAATGCTAATTGTCGAATCCCAGAACGAATTTCATCTAAACAATTCAATGCGGCTGACCACTCTTTATCGAGACCATCAAAGGTTGGTAGTGGCATTGTGGGTTTTCGTGCATTTGCGTGAATAATTTCACGAGCGCGTGAGAAATCTGCGTTTATATTGTCAATGATATCGAGTAAGCTCGCTATTCCGGTAGTGACGCGAAGAACTTCAGCAAGGCAGGCCTCAATATTTATTGTATCAGGTATGCGGCCCATTTTTAATAATTCGTTTGCTTGTATCAGGGTTCTCGAAACTATTTCCGATTTGGCGCCGTAAGAAAGAAATTTTTGCGTTGTATCCGGTAATGTTTCGGTTTTCCTTTCAGGATCAATGTTGTCGGCTAATTGTAATTTCCAAATTGAGTATTCTTTTACGATAAACATTGCATCGTGAATTCCCAGCATCATCAGACAAGCTGACTTATCGGATTCATCGCCAACTGTGAAGGATTTGGCGCTATCTCTCTTTTTATCGATACTCACCTACCTCTTCCCCCATTTCCGACTGGTCCCAGCCTTCCCAGCTGTGGACCGCCCTCCCGCCGTACTCGCCGCCGCCACCGCCGATTGCCGTGCCAAGGGGTCGTCGGCGATGGTCAACTCCACCGCCTCAAGCCGTCGAACTTCATCGCGCAGACGTGCCGCTTCTTCGAACTCAAGGTTCTCGGCCGCTGCACGCATATCAACCCGCATCGCCTCTAGGTGGGTCGCCAGGTTCTCGCCCATCATTGGCTTATCAACCGTCGCCGTGACCCGCGACATGTCGGTGTCGCCGTCATAGAGGCCCGACAGCACATCATCGATGTTCTTCTTCACGGTTGCCGGCGTGATGCCGTGCACTTCATTATAGGCGATCTGACGTTTCCGGCGCCGTTCGGTCTCGTCCATTGCGTGCTGCATGGATCCGGTGATCCGGTCGGCATATAGGATCACGCGCCCATCGACGTTGCGCGCCGCGCGGCCAATGGTCTGCACCAGCGAGGTTTTCGAGCGTAAGAACCCTTCTTTATCCGCGTCCAAAATCGCCACCAAACCACATTCCGGAATGTCCAACCCCTCGCGCAACAAGTTAATCCCGATCAGCACGTCAAACGCGCCCAGACGTAGATCACGCAGGATTTCGATGCGCTCCAACGTGTCGATGTCGCTGTGCATGTATCGGACCCGAATGCCCTGTTCGTGCATGTATTCGGTTAAATCCTCGGCCATGCGTTTGGTTAGTGTTGTAACCAACGTGCGCATGCCCTTGGCGGCGACCAGACGGACTTCGTCCAGTAGATCGTCGACCTGCATCTCAACAGGGCGGATTTCCAATTCCGGTTCCAGCAGGCCAGTGGGGCGGATCACCTGTTCCACGAACACGCCGCCGGATTGCTCCAGTTCCCAGTCCTGCGGGGTCGCGGATACGAACACCGATTGCGCCCGCATCGCATCCCATTCCTCGAATTTTAGCGGGCGGTTATCCATGCAGGACGGCAGCCGAAACCCGTGCTCGGACAGGGTGAATTTGCGGCGGTAATCGCCTTTATACATGCCGCCGATTTGCGGCACTGAAACGTGGCTCTCGTCGGCAAACACGATGGCGTTGTCGGGGATGTATTCAAACAGGGTGGGGGGCGGCTCGCCGGTGTTGCGCCCCGTCAGGTAGCGGGAATAATTCTCGATACCGGCGCAAAAACCGGACGCTTCCAGCATTTCCAGATCAAAACGGCAGCGCTGTTCCAGCCGTTGCGCTTCCAGCAACTTGCCCTCGTCGTTGAATTGTTTCAGGCGTTGATGCAGTTCTTCCTTGATGTGTTTGATCGCTTGCAACAGGGTCGGGCGCGGGGTGACGTAATGCGAATTGGCGTAAACGCGGACCTTTTCCAGCGTCGCGGTTTTGCTGCCGGTCAGGGTGTCAAATTCGGTGATGCCCTCCAGCTCGTCACCAAAGAACGACAGCCGCCAGCCGCGATCCTCAAGGTGGGATGGCCAAATTTCAAGGCTATCACCGCGCACCCGAAACGTGCCCCGCGCAAACGCGTTGTCCGAGCGTTTATATTGTTGCGCGATCAGCCCCTGCATCATTTCGCGCTGGTCGTAATTGTCACCGGTGATCAAGTCCTGCGTCATCGCGGTATAGGTTTCGGGGCTACCGATGCCGTAAATGCACGACACCGAGGCGACGATGATCACGTCGTCACGTTCCAGCAGTGAACGGGTGGCCGAGTGGCGCATCCGGTCGATTTGTTCGTTGATGGCACTGTCTTTTTCGATGAAGGTATCTGTGCGGGCCACGTAGGCTTCGGGCTGGTAATAGTCATAGAATGACACGAAATATTCGACGGAATTTTCCGGGAAAAAGCTTTTCATCTCGCCGTATAGCTGTGCAGCCAAGGTTTTATTAGGGGCCAAAATGATGGCGGGGCGCTGGGTTTGTTCAATCACCTTGGCCATGGTGAAGGTCTTGCCAGTGCCGGTGGCGCCCAGTAGCACTTGATTGCGCTCGCCCGAATCGATGCCCTCGCACAACTCGGCAATCGCCGTGGGCTGATCGCCCGCGGGTTCAAACTCGGTGTGCATGATAAACCGTTTGCCGCCTTCCAATTTTTGACGGGGTGCGGGTGCGTTCTGGGTCATGAAAAATCCTCTACCACCAGTTTCGTGCCCTTTTTGTTCTTATGCAAGAGGGATCAGAGAATTTTTGTCAAAGTGGCGGCAAATGCCTGTTTTTCCGGCTCATCCAATCCGTCCAGTAACCATGTGTTCACCTCGCTAACGATGGAAAACAGTTGCGGCCCGATTTGATGCCCTTTGGCGGTTAGGAAAATTCGCCGACTGCGCCGCGAAGTCGGATCAGCGCGGCGTTCGACCAAGCCCAAGGCCTCAAGCGCGTCGATGCTGCGGGTGGTGCCATGAGCGGGGATTGCGGTTTTGCGACCCAGTTCGGATTGGGTTTGGTCCTCATGTTCCAGCAGGGTCATCAGTATCGCAAATTCAGGTAGGCTGAGACCGTGGGGCTGTAGGCGTTCGTTCATTTCACCGTTTAGGCGTCGGGCCAAAACGTTCAACATCCGACCGATGCTGTTTTGTCTGGTGGTTTTGGCGGTTTGGGTCATGGCGCCAACATAGGGGGTTTATGCAGTTTTGCAAAGATTGCATTTGCAATAGTTGCTGATGCAATGTAATGGTATCAAAACGCCCCGGAAAGGACACGTTATGAAACGATATCATCCCATTTTGGTTACATTGCATTGGTTGCTGGCTGTGTTGGTGATTGGTGGACTTGTGATGGGGGGGCAGGTATTGGCCCAAACGCCCAACACGGATCCGGCCAAGCTGTTTAGCCTAAAGATGCATATGTCGATCGGTATTGTCATTTTGGTATTGATGGTGGTGCGGCTGGTGATCCGGTTCGCAACCCAAAAGCCACCACAGGCTGACATTGGCAATGAGCTGCTGAACAAGGGCGCGCATATGGCGCATTATTTGTTGTATGCAGTGGTGATTGCGATGTCCGCCAGTGGCTTGGCGATTGCCAATGCGGCAGGGTTGCCAGCGATTGTGTTTGGCGGATCGGGCGAGGCCTTGCCAGCGGATTTCAACGATATTGCTCCACGCGCCGCGCATGGTATCTTGTCGCTCGTGCTGAAGCTGCTGATCGTGGGCCATGTCCTGGCGGCGCTTTACCATCAATTCCTGCGCAAGGATTCGTTGTTTTCGCGGGTTTGGTATGGTGAACGCGGGTCGTGATGATACGCAAACCCGTTGAGTTCCTGCACGAAATCGGCACGTGGATCATTGCCCGCAGGGATCGTGAGCTCTGCGTTCGTTGCACTTGAGGCAAGAGAGGCTTTGATGGGGATGTCAAACGTGATCCCCTTGGTGTTGGAGCTTTTGCTCGGCGCTTTTCGGCCGAGACTGTTCGCCGAGCGACGCAAAGCAGAGACATCAAAGGCATAACGCTGTAGTTGGTGTGCTTTTGCAGGGTTTGGCAGGGCGGTTTTTTGTAAATCCTAACAGGCGGTTAATACTTTAGGGAGAGTTTTATAAATCCTATCACAACCTAAAGGGTATTTTTCTATTGCTAGTTCCGAAAACTATGCTTAACGTGAGGGTGCAAGCAGAAGAAATGATTGTCGATCAGACGCACCACCCACCCCACCCCTCACTCCCTTGCCTCTGATCGGCAATCGCTTGCTTCCCCCAATAAATTGATAATCATGCGAATTTGGCGCAATGCAGGCTTGCGTATAGGCTGCGCATTCGGGATAAACAGTCAACAATCCATCACGGAGAGATGTCATGCTCGCTCGAATTTATCAGCCCGCCAGAAATGCCATGCAATCGGGCGTTGGTAAAACGCGCCAATGGGTGTTGGAGTTTGCGCCCGAAGCTGCGCGCACTGTGGACCCGTTGATGGGGTGGACCAGCTCCACCGATATGGATTCTCAAGTGCGGTTGAAGTTCGATAGCGTCGAGGCGGCGGTGGACTATGCCAAACAACACGGCATCGAGGCGCAAGTCTCGCAGCCGCATAAACGCAAAGCGGTGATCCGCAATGGTGGTTATGGCGAAAATTTTGCCACCAATCGGCGCGGTTCTTGGACCCATTAGGGTTAATATCGTTCTGGTATTAATCGCTTGATCCAACCGCATTTGTTGCGCAATAACATTCCAACGGTCCCATAGCTCAACTGGATAGAGCACCTGCCTTCTAAGCAGGGGGTTTCAGGTTCGAGTCCTGATGGGATCGCCATTATTATCCTCATAAAACAATGTGTTACGCGTCTCGCCGCTTTATTCACCGTTGCAAGCATTACTAAATGGCAGCACCAAGATAGCACTGCGGCTTTAGCTGCGCATTTGGCTGTTTTGGGTGCACGGGGGCGGTATGTGATTCGGAGAGTGACGCCACACCACCCCACAGGCGATCCCCCCTAGGGGAGGGGGCTGGATCTGTGGGTGAACTGCGGAGTGCCACCGGCGATTTGCGACAACGCTTCGAGCGTGTCGCGGATGAAAAATATGGTTCTGAACAGCACGAGGCCCTAGTGCGCTTGGCTGAGGTGGAAAGCTCAAACAGTGCAGACGTTGCAGAAAGTCTTTTAGCTGACGCGCCGTGTCCCCAGACAACCTGCGTTTACCGGCTTCAAGAAACGCCTTCGACCAACTGTAATACAAGCTTTCGGCGATACCCTCACGACGGCATAAAACTGCAATGCTTTCTTCGCCGCGCAGGCCAACTAAAACAATGCGGATTTTCTCCTTGGCGGAATAGGTTTGACGGATTTTGCGGCGAATGTTCTTTACCAACAGGTCCTCATCGGCGGCTTTCGATGCCTTTGGCTTCTGTGTCATCTCGACCTCCTTATCGGTAAGATGAACCAGATATTCTCCTTTATTTAAACCTTTGAAACTGCCCCAAGAGTGCTGACGTCTGACATATCCACTAAGGTAACAATCAACCTTGCAGGAGGCAGAAATGTGCAGTGCTCCGCACATCACCCACTTGCCTAGTCAGGCTGAAACCCGTGGATCAATTGGCGCAGGCCGAACATGCCGCCAACCGCAATGGCGGCCAATGTGACAGGGGCGGAATAGGCCAGCGTCGAAAACGCAGACAACCCTTGGCCGACAGAACAGCCAACGGCAATGACGCCGCCGATGCCCATCAAAGCCGCGCCGCCGACCTGACGGCCCAATTCGCGGGGATCTTCGCAGGCTTCCCAATGGAAATCGCGCTTGATTGTAGAGCCGATGAAGGCCCCCAAAACCACACCCACAACCGAACCGACCGAAAACACCAGCCCACCCGCCGAGGATGTCATCAGCCAAATCAGGGTGCGGCCCAAGGGGGCGGTAAAGGTGTAGCTTTCGACCAAGCCCTCGCCGAAGCTGGCGTCATATAGCGTCGAGGTGCCCCAGAACCCGATGGTGATGGCGAGGCCAACGGCAACGGCCCAGAAAATCTGTTCGGGTTGGTGGCGTAATTTTTCATAGGACAGTGCCCAAAGGATCAGCACCGTGGCAAAGGCAACCGCAATGGCGAAGGGGGCGATGCCCGTGGCGGCCCCCAAAGTGTGGGCAATGGAATTCAACCCTTCGCTGGGTTCTTCAGGCAGCAAGGCTAGGCGGGGGGCGGCAAGGGGGCCGTTCAGGGTGGCAAAGCTGAAGATCGCCATCACCACCAAGACCACCAGCGCGCGCAAATCACCGCCGCCAAAACGAGTCAGGGCGGAATAGCCGCAATTGCCCGCCATCGCCATGCCATAGCCAAAGATCAGACCACCAATGATGCTGGCCAACGGATTCCATTTGATTTGATGGTAAAAGGACTGCGAAAAATCGAAAACACCTGCGGTTTCCAGGGTAAAGGCCCCGATGATCGCGGTGCCAAGGGCAATGCCCCACATCCGAAGTCTGGTTTGGTCATTGCCGTAAACGGCGGTTTCAATTGCTGCCAACGAGCAAAAATGCCCCAGTCGGCCCGCCAACCCCAAAATGATCCCGCCAAACAATCCGACCAAGGCTGCCAGCGCGCCAAATGGCAACGAATCCATTGCATTCCTCCCGCCAGTGTCGAATAGATTCCGACTGCTAACCCTCTAAATCTACGCCACAGAACATCTTGTAGACAAGATCAATCGCCTGACGGGCTTTTGTGTCGCCAAGTGTATAGTAGATTGCTTTGCCTTCGCGGCGGTATTTCACCAGACCTTCTAGGCGTAAGCGGGCCAATTGCTGGCTGACCGATGCCTGACGCGACGACAGCAGATTTTCCAACTCAGTTACAGTCTTTTCGCCAGAACTTAGGTGACACAAGATCATCAAACGCCCCTCGTGGCCAAGTGCTTTTAGGAAAGACGAGGCCTCGGTGGCGCGCCCGCCCAATTCGTCGGTGTTTACACCTTCAGCCGCTGTGGCCATTTTGGTGTTACCGTTTAACGTGGCTTCCATCGGAATGCTCCTTAACTACTCATGTAACCGCCTGCGGTCGTTATATTTCTCTATGCGCCCGGATCAATTTGCGCGCTTTTCGGCAACTTTTTGATCATGGTTTCCATGAACCACCAGAAAAACTCGTCACTCTGGTAACCCTCGATGCGTCCCACTTCATGGCCATCGTTTAACAGGATGAATGTGGGGGTGTAAATGGGGGGGGAATTCAGGGTGATTCCGTCCTTCAAAGGGTCGCGTATCATCACTTTGAACAGGGGCGCAATCCGCCCTTCAGCGGTCTTTGGATAGATCGGACCAATCTCGGCCTTCCAGCGTTCGCACCAAGGGCAGCCCTGCTCTTCGACCATCATCAGACGGGCTTCGGCATGGACCAATGCTGTGCTTAGGGAAAGCCCTAGCATCGCTGCCAGTATGATGCGCATCAAATGGGTCATGAACAGTACACTTGCCTAAACATAGATACATAGTAATGTGTTTTGATCAAAGGGACAAGGACAGAGAACATTATGTTAGATGCGACATTTGGCGGGGCGATGCTGCAGGGCTTTATCGCGTTCTTTTCGCCCTGCGTGCTGCCGATGGTGCCGTTTTACTTTAGTTATATGGCCGGAATTTCGATGTCCGAGCTGCAAAATGACGACAGTATTGCACCAGGGGCTGCGCGACGTTTGGTGATTTCAGCGCTGTTTTTCGCGCTGGGCGTCACCACGATTTTCATACTGCTGGGCATGGGGGCAACGGCCGCCGGGCAATCGGTTCGGATGTGGAAGACCGAACTGACCTACGCCGCTGCGGCCATCATATTCGTATTTGGCCTGCATTTTCTGGGGGTTATGCGGGTGCCGTTCCTGTATCGCGAGGCGAAATTCGAAAGTAAGGGCGACCCGTCAACCATTATCGGGGCCTATGTCATGGGGTTGGCTTTTGGATTTGGCTGGTCGGCTTGCGTTGGGCCGATGCTGGCCAGCATTCTGTTTGTCGCTTCTATGAAGGACACTGTGATTGAGGGGGGCTTGTTGTTGATGACATTTGGCTTGGCAATGACATCGCCCTTCGTTTTGGCCGCGTTTTTCGCCAAACCGTTCTTGCGCTGGATGGCGCGCAACCGCAAATATTTGGCTTATGTCGAAAAAGTGATGGGGGCGATGTTGATCTTGTTTGCGATATTGATGGTCACGGGCAGCGTGAATGTGATTGCCAACTTTATGATCAAACTGTTCCCGTGGTTCCAAAACATCGGGTAACTCAAGAGAGGAAAAGCTATGCGTATGATCGGATTTTTCTTTGCCATGTTATTGGCAATTGCGGGGCCTGTTACGGCCGTTGAAATGGGCGATGACGGGTTACACAAGCCCACATGGCTGGAAGACACATTTTTGGATTTGCGCGAAGATCTGGCCGAGGCCAAAGCTCAAGACAAGCGCCTGCTGATCATCTGGGAGCAACGCGGCTGCATCTATTGCAACAAGATGCACAACGAGGTTTTCCCCGATCCTTTGATTGATGCGATGATCCGCGAGAGGTTCTATGTGGTGCAGATGAACCTGTTTGGTGACATTGAAGTGACCGATTTTGACGGCACAGTTATGGCAGAGCGCGACATGGCGGGGCGCTGGGGTGTTATCTTTACCCCGACCATGATGTTCATGCGCGATGATGAACCCGAACAGGTGACGGCCCCCCAGTTTTCCGCCGCCACCATGCCCGGGGCATTTGGTAAATACACCACCAGACACTTGATGGAGTGGATCGTGCAAAAGGGCTATGACGGGGACGAACCGTTCCAGAAATATCATGCCCGCATGCTGCAAGAAGAGGGTGTGATCGAGTGAATCCACCGCGTCGGCACAGTTTTTTTATCGCCTTGCTAAAGCGTTCGTTTGTTGGCTTTTCTGGGTAATTATCGCAAAGATACATTCATAAATACGTATTTATATATTGCGTGGGTGCGACAAACTGACTAGCCTTTGGGAATACGGACGGACAGAATCTAATGGGAGGATTTATAATGAAGCCAGCTATTCTAGGCATGGCCGCCTTGTTTGCAGCAACGACTGCACTATCTGCAGCTGAAATTGCGCCGGGCGATGTCGTGTTTGAAGACGGTGCCGTTGCTGCATCAATAACAGGTGTTGTCGGTGATCCAGTGAATGGCCGCATGGTGGTTGCCAGCAAAAAGCACGGCAATTGCATTGCTTGCCACGCCAATGATGAAATGCCAGACGTCGCCTTTCAGGGCGAAATTGGTCCAAATCTGGCGGGTGTTGCAGATCGTTACTCGGAGGCCCAGATTCGCGGCATTCTTGTCAACGCAGATGTAACCTTTGAAGATTCATTCATGCCATCCTTTTACCGGGTTGATGGATATATCCGGCCTGGCAAACGCTACACCGGCAAGGCGGCTGACGACACGTTTGCGCCCTTGCTGGCGGCCCAAGAAATTGAAGATGTGCTCGCATATCTCATGACGCTCAAATAATGAAAATGAGGAGAAATCACATGGAATTGACGAGACGCAATGCCCTAGCCATCGGTGCTGGTGCGTTCGCCGCGACGATCCTGCCGTTTCAGGCATTTGCTGCCGCTGACGAGGCAATTGCTGCCTTTACAGGCGGTGCAGATGTTGGTGAAGGTGGTATCACGCTGACAAGCCCCGAAATTGCGGAGAACGGCAACACAGTGCCGGTATCCGTAGACGCACCCGGTGCGGTTTCGATCATTTTGCTGGCGGCAGGGAACCCTGACCCCGCAGTTGCAACGGCCAATTTCGGCGCGCTCGCTGCCAAGCAATCGGTTGCCATGCGCATCCGTCTGGCTGGCTCACAAGACATCGTTGCGGTCGCCAAAATGGCCGACGGCAGTTTTGTGAAAACGGCAAACGCAATCAAAGTTACAATCGGCGGCTGCGGCGGCTAATCTCAAGGAGATCACAACATGGCATCTGGTGTAAAACCCCGTGTTAAAGTGCCCAAGACCGCAGCAGCGGGCTCGGCCATTACAATCAAAACCCTGATCAGCCACAAGATGGAATCAGGGCGTCGTAAAGACAAAGAAGGCAACTTTATCCCACGTTCGATCATCAACCGCTTTACCTGCGAGTTTAATGGTCAAAGCGTGATTGACGTTACAATGGAGCCTGCAATTTCAACGAACCCGTTCTTTGAATTTGACGCAACAGTTCCAGAAGCGGGCGAGTTTAAGTTCACTTGGTATGACGATGATGGCGATGTCTATGAAGCTGTCAAAGCCGTCGCAATGGCCTAAGCGAATTTAGTCACGTTAGGGAGGAGACATAATAATGAATAATAAATTGCTCAAAAGCACTCTTGGAACTTTGGCCATCGCGGCTGCAATGACAGTTGGCTCCAGCGCGGTTTTTGCTGGTGCTGATCTGGACAAAAAGCTGGTGATCAACGGGGAGACCGAGATCGTCACCCGCACTGCCGCCCCCGCCCATTTGGACGGGGCCTTGGATGAGATTTTCTCAGGTTGGATTTTCCGTAAAGATGAAACTCAAACCGCGCAGATGGATGACTTTGACAATCCTGGCATGATCTTTGTTGATATTGCGCAGGATGCTTGGAACAAGGTCGATGGCTCTGAGGGTAAATCCTGTGCGTCCTGTCACGGTGCTGCCGAAGAAAGCATGGCGGGCGTCAAGGCGACCTATCCAAAGTGGAATGAGGCGGCTGGTGAAGTCCGTTCCATCGATATGGAGGTCAACAACTGTCGTACAACCCGTATGGGGGCCGATGCTTGGAAGCTGACAGGGGGCAAAATGACAGCCATGAATGCGCTGATCACATTGCAATCACGCGGCATGCCGGTGAATGTTGCCATTGATGGCCCTGCACAATCTATGTGGGAACGTGGCAAGGAGATGTACTATACCAAGACAGGTCAACTTGAGATGTCTTGTGCCAATTGCCATGAGGACAACTATGATCTGCACATCCGCGCCGATCATCTATCTCAAGGTCAGACCAATGGCTTTCCAGTGTATCGCCTGAAAAATGCCAAATTGAACGGTGTGCATGCGCGTTTCAAAGGCTGCGTACGTGATACACGGGCTCAAACATACAAACCCGGCAGCGAGGATTTCCTTGCACTAGAGCTGTATGTCGCATCGCGCGGCAATGGGCTGTCCGTTGAGGGCCCGTCGATCCGGAACTAAAATATCAAATGCGCCCCGCCTGTTTCGCGGGGCGCATTTTTTCAATACTGACCAATAGTTGATATCTGGTTTTTTGGGCTTTTGCCCTTTCAGTCAGCACGGCAATAAACCGAGGAGACCACGATATGATTTCGCGCCGGGATTTTTTGCAAGCCACAGTCGCAGCCTCGGCCATTTACGGTACGTCGGGCGTTGGCAATTGGGCCAAATTGGCGGCGCAACAGGCGTTGACCCAAGACCAGTTGTTGGATTTTGACACCTTCGGTAATATCACGCTGATCCACATTTGTGACGTGCATGGTCAAATGAAACCGGTCTATTTCCGGGAACCCGAGATCAATCTGGGCGTTGGCGCTGTGAATGGTATGCCGCCGCATGTCACCGGTGCTGATTTCCTGAAAATGTTCAACCTGACACCAGGCACGCCCGAAGCCTATGCGCTGTCCTATACAGATTTTGCGAGTCTGGCCAAAGGCTATGGCAAAATGGGCGGTTTGGACCGGATGGCGACAGTGATCAAATCCATTCGCGCCGCGCGCCCTGACGCGTTGCTGTTGGATGCAGGGGACACGTGGCACGGCTCTTATACCTGCCTGAAAACCCAAGCACAGGACATGGTCAACGTCATGAACCTGATGAAACCCGACGCGATGACCAGCCACTGGGAATACACGCTGGGCGTTGATCGGGTGAATGAAATCGTTGATACGCTGGATTTCCCGTTCCTAGGGGCCAACGTGTTCGATAACGAGTGGGATGAACCCGCGCTGGAGCCTTACAAATTTTTTGAACGTGGCGGCGCCAAAGTGGCCGTCATTGGCCAAGCTTTCCCTTACTTGCCGATCGCCAACCCGAACTGGATGTTCCCCGGCCTGTCCTTTGGTGTGCGCGAAGAGCGCATGCGCGAAGTGGTGGCCGAAGTGCGTGCGGCTGGGGCTGATCTGGTGGTGCTGTTGTCACACAATGGCTTTGACGTGGATCGCCAATTGGCCACCAAGGTAGACGGTATCGACGTGATCCTGACGGGGCACACCCATGATGCGTTGCCTGAACCGGTGCTGGTGAACAAAACCATGCTGATCGCATCCGGTTCCAACGGCAAATTCGTTTCGCGCCTTGATCTGGATGTGCGTGATGGCCAGTTGATGGGCTTTCGGCACAAATTGATCCCTGTATTCTCGGACGTGATCGAGGCAGACACCGAAGTCGCCGCCGCTATTGAAGCCGAACGCGCGCCTTACATTGACGAGATGTCCGAAGTGATCGGTCACACCGACAGCCTGCTGTACCGCCGTGGTAATTTTAACGGCACGTGGGATGATCTGATCTGCAATGCGCTGATTGACGAGCGCGAAGCCGACATCGCGCTTAGCCCGGGCTTTCGCTGGGGACCCAGCCTGCTGCCAGGTGATGCGATCACCCGCGAGGATATCTACAACGCCACAGCTATGACCTATCCGAATGCGTACCGCTCGGAAATGAGTGGCGAGACCATCAAAACCATCCTAGAGGATGTTGCCGACAACCTGTTCAACCCTGACCCCTACTATCAACAGGGCGGTGACATGGTGCGGGTCGGTGGCATGGGTTATCACATTGATGTCTCGAAACCCCAAGGGGAACGCCTGACCAATATGACTGTGCTTAAAACCGGTGAAGCGGTTGATCCGGCTAAAACCTATGTGGTTGCTGGATGGGCTTCGGTGCGTGAAGGCACGGAGGGGCCGGAGATCTGGAATGTGGTTGAGGATTACATCAAGCGCAAAGGGACGATCCAGTTGGACCCAAACACATCAGTAAAGGTCACAGGGGCATGATTGAATTAACGCAACCTGTAACGCCAATAACGAGGTTCTGAACGAGCTGCTCTACTTACAAGATGGAGGGGGCTGAATGAAAGAAGCGACTGATCATAAGGCGAAGTGGCGCATGATGTCTGCGCCCGATACAGCAATTGTTGCGGGCTTGGCCTGTCAATTGCGCAACCCGATGGTGCGGACCAAGACCACGCCATCCCCCCAACAGATGAAAATTTGTATGAAGATGGTGTTGCGCAACGGCGTGGGCCTCGCCTTGCGGCTTGGGGGGCGAAACCGGGGCGGACTTCGGCAAATTCCGGGGGACCAATATGATTGAATTAAGGCATGTTTTGCTAAGCGTCATTGTTGCCTGCTTTGCCCAATCCGCTGCGGCCAATCATGCCGACGCGGATGCAAAACGTGGCGAGCGGGTTTTCAAGAAATGCCGCAGTTGTCACAAGGTTGGTGAGGGAGCGACGAACCGGGTTGGGCCACAGTTGAACCTGCTGTTCCAGCGCGTCGCCGGATCAATTGAGGGGTTTAAGTATTCTGAATCAATGTTGCGGGCCGGGGCGGATGGGCTGGTTTGGGACCATAACACGCTAGATACCTATCTGGAAAATCCCAAATCATTGATTTCCAAAACACGGATGAATTTTCGCGGCCTCAAAGACGCGGGAGACCGCGCTAACGTGATGGCTTATTTGCGCCAGTTCTCGGATAATCCTGCCAACATTCCCGAAGCCTCGCCAACCACAGTGGGCACCGACCACGAGGTCGATCCGGCGATTTTGGCGCTGCAAGGCGATCCTGAATATGGCGAATACCTGTCCAGCGAATGTGTCAGTTGTCACCAGATCGACGGGGCCGATTCAGGCATCCCCTCGATCACTAACTGGCCGGCCGAAGATTTTGTGATCGCCATGCATGCCTACAAAGACAAAAAACGCGTCCATCCGGTGATGCAGATGATGGCGGGCCGGTTGTCGGCCGAAGAGATTGCGGGTCTGGCCGCATATTTTGAGAAGGTGGGGCAATAAGTCAGGCAATACCCCATTCAAGTATCCTATTTCCAGGGAGGACAAATAAATGAAACTTAATAGACGTAACTTTATCGGGTCCGCAGCTGCGGTGTCGGCGACTCTTTCTGCGCCAATGGTGATGGGGGGCTCGCACGGCAGACCCCGCGTCGTCGTAATCGGTGGCGGGGCGGGTGGTGCGACTGCTGCGCGCTATCTGGCCAAGGATGGCAAAGGCATGATTGATGTGACGCTGGTGGAACCCACACGTACCTATTACACCTGCTTTTTCTCGAACCTCTATATTGGTGGCTTCCGCGAGTTTTCCTCGATCGGGCATACCTATGGCAAATTGGCGGCTGACTACGGGATCAATGTGATCCATGACTGGGCCATTGGTGTAGACCGTGACGCCAAAACGGTCACGCTGGCTGGTGGTGGCACGTTGCCATATGACCGTCTGGTTCTTAGCCCCGGTATTGATTTCAAAGAGGGCGCTGTACCTGGCTGGGACGTGACTGCCCAGCAGAAAATGCCCCATGCCTATAAGGCTGGCTCGCAAACCCAGCTGCTCAAATCACAGCTTGAAGCGATGCCCCAAGGCGGCACATTCTGCATGGTCGCGCCACCCAATCCGTTCCGCTGCCCACCCGGGCCGTATGAGCGCGTTTCAATGGTGGCGCACCACCTAAAAGCCAACAATCCGACGGCTAAAATTCTGATCGTGGACCCCAAACCAAAATTCAGCAAACAGGCGCTGTTTCAGGAAGGTTGGTCCAACCATTATGACGGCATGATCGAATGGATTGGCCCTGATTTCGGCGGTGATAAGGTCGAAGTGCGCCCCGACATGATGGAAGTCGTGATTGATGGCGAAGTGACCAAGGTTGACGTTTGCAACGTCATCCCGGCCATGAAAGCGGGTAAAATCGCCGAGATTGCCGGTGTCACCAACGAAGCCGGTTGGGCCCCTGTGCATGCGGCGACGATGGCCAGCAAAGTGGATCAAAACATCCATGTATTGGGGGACGCAAGCCATCAGGGTGATATGCCCAAATCCGGTTTTGCTGCCAACTCGCAGGCCAAAGTGGCCGCAATGGCCATTCGCGGGGCATTGACAGGGTCCAAAGTATTCCCTGCCAAATTCACCAACACATGCTGGTCATTGATCGAAACGAATGACGGCATCAAGGTTGGCGCGTCTTACGAAGCGACCGATGAGAAAATCGCCAAAACGGACGGTTTCATCAGCAAAACAGGCGAGGATGCAGCCCTTCGCAAGGTAACATTCGAGGAAAGCGTCGGCTGGTATGACGGCATCACCTCAGACATGTTCGGCTAAATAACTAAGGGTCGCGGCGGGAAACTGCCGCGGCCACGTATCAAAAATGGGTTAGGTGTTATTTCGCTGACTCTAGGCTGGTTAGCCGTCAAACTGGCAGAACATTTTATATACCAGATCAATCATCTGGCGCGCCTTGTTGTCGGCCAGTGCATAATACATCACCTTGCCGTCACGGCGGCAACTGACCAATCCTTCCAAACGTAAACGGGCCAATTGTTGGCTGACGGCGGCTTGCCGGGTGGACAACAGCTGTTCCAACTCGGTTACGGATTTCTCACCAGACGACAGGTGGCACAGGATCATCAAGCGCCCCTCATGGGACAGCGCCTTTAGAAAACTGGCGGCAGCCTCGGACTGTCTGGTCATGTCCTGAGGGTCAACCGGCAGTTCTTTTTTCTCGTTTAATGCACTTGGTGAAGGTGTCAAATTTTCGGCCTTTTTTCTTCAAAATATTCAATTCATATTCGTATATTAGCATGATTTTTGAGAAAAGCGAGGTTGTCGCGACAATTGCCTAATCTTTGGGCGCAGGTGCGCCACCTTCGAACCTGTTTTCCTCAGAATAGTTGCAGGGGGCCTCTTGCATTTCCAAATGCAAGTCAGCGCCCGTGTAGGGATGGGCGCGGGCCAAATCTTCGTCAAAGCCGATGCCAAGACCTGGCGCACTGGGCGGCAGGACATAGCCATTTTCCCATGTCAGACTGTGTTTGATCAGTGCCATATGGAACGCGCCGCCTGTCTGGATGGTTTCGACCATCAGTAGGTTGGGGATAGAGGCTCCAAAGTGGATGTTGGCGGCAAATTCTACGGGGCCGGCATATAGATGCGGGGCCATTTGCACATTATATACTTCGGCCATCGCGGCGATTTTCTTGGTTTCCCAGATCCCTCCCGAGCGCCCCAATGCGGGTTGCAAAATAGCGGCAGCACCTGCGCGTAAAACGGGGGCAAATTCGGATTTGGTGGTCAGGCGCTCGCCGGTGGCCACCGGAATGGCACAGGCATTGGCGACCTTGGCCATAGCCCCGACATTGTCGGGTGGCACCGGTTCCTCGAACCACAGGGGCTGGTAAGGCTCCAACGCCTTGCCCAGACGGATCGCGCCTGCGGTTGAGAATTGCCCATGGGTGCCGACCAGCAGGTCTGCTTTGTCGCCAACGGCCTCGCGGATGGCTTTGCAAAATGCCACGGTGCGGTTGATGTCAGACATCGAAGGCATATGGCCGCCACGCAGGGTGTAGGGGCCGGCTGGGTCGAATTTGACGGCCGTGAAGCCCTGCGCAACCATTCCAGCGGCCGTTTCGGCGGCCATCTCGGGCGAGGTCCAAAAGGTCTCGGTGTCGTGGTGGGGTAGCGGGTAGAGATAGGTGTAACTGCGCAGCCGCTCGTTCATCTTGCCGCCCAGCAGCGCCCAAACGGGACGTTCGCGGGCTTTGCCCAGAATGTCCCAACAGGCGATTTCCAGGCCAGAGAATGCGCCGATGACAGTTAGGTCAGGGCGCTGGGTAAAGCCCGAAGAATAGGCGCGACGAAACATAAGTTCAATGTTTTCTGGGTTTTCACCCTGCATGTGGCGGGTGAATACATCTTTGATCACGGCTTCCATTGCCTCGGGGCCAACCGACGAGGCATAGCATTCGCCATAGCCCGTGATGCCACAGGCCGTGGTTAGTTTGGTGAATATCCAATAGCGCCCGCCCCAGCCGGGCGCGGGCGGGGCGACGATGAATATCTCAAGCTCTTGGAGCTTCATTTGAACAGCACGACATTGCGCCGTGCTGCACCTGTGCGGGTGTCATCAATAGCTTCGTTGATTTGGTCCAGCGTCCAGCGGCCCGAAACCAGTTCGTCCAGCTTCAAGCGGCCCTGCTGGTAGAGGTCGACCATCCAGGGGATGTCGCGTTTCAGTACAATGTCGCCCATTTTGGTGCCGACCAAGCTTTGGCCGGTGGCGGCCATCATATCGGGGGAATAGCTGGCCTTTTCGCCTGCATGGGGCATGCCCACCATCACCACGCGACCGCCCGATGCCAAATAGCGCGGCGCGGTGTCATAGGCGGGAACAGCACCAACGGTGACAAACACCGCATCGGCCATCTGGCCATCAGTAATTTTGCGCACCTGTTGCCACGGCTTTTCGCCGCTGGCCAAGATGCCATGCGTCGCACCAAATTCCATCGCCACGTCAAGTTTGTCATCCAACATGTCGATCGCGATGATTTTGGAGGCGCCCGCAATCCGCGCGCCTTGAATGGCGTTTAGGCCGACACCACCGGCGCCAATGATCACAGCCGTTTGGCCAACCCTTAGCTGGGCTGTGTTGACCACAGCGCCAACACCGGTGATCACGCCGCAGGACAACAAACAGGCAGCTTCCATCGGCATGTCGGCGGGGATATGCGCCAGCTGGTTCGGTGTGACGACAACACGTTCAGCAAAGGCCCCGCAAGCCAAGCCTTGTTGAACAGGGCGGTCATTCACTGTGGTGATCGGGCCGTCCATTGCGGTTGGCGTGGCGCAGGCCACGGGTTTGCCGCTGGAACAAGGGATGCAATTACCGCAGGCACGGATCAGGGTGACAATGACCGTATCACCCAGCGCGTAGCCCGTCACATCCGCGCCGATGGCCGATATCTTGCCGGCCGCCTCATGGCCGTAAACGGCGGGCAGGGCGCCGCCCCAGCCCCCATCCAGCAGCGAAATGTCGGAATGGCAGATCGCGCAGGCTTCCAGCGTGACTTCGACTTCGCCTACGTCAGGGGCGCGCAGGTTCACGGTTTCAACGGTAAGGGGTTGGCCGAATTCATGGGTCACGGCGGCGCGGATGTTTGTCATGCTGCACTCCTTAAGCTGTCTCAAGGTTCCAGCAAAGTGCAGCGTATTACAAGGGGTGATCGTTGTTTGCAGGCTTGTTGGCGGACAGGAAAATGACGATGTAAATACCGATCAGTGCCATTGACAGGTAGAACGGCGCGCCAGGCAGATAGATCGGCGCGTTGGGAGAGATGAAATAGCTAAAGGATTGTGTCATCAGGATTGGCGGCAGAAACATCCCGATCGTGTCAACGCTGGCCAGCAGCCCTTGTAATTCGCCCTGCTGGTTGTCATCGGTTGTCTGCGACATGAGCGCTGACAGGGCCGGACTGGCCATAGATCCCAACGCGATAAACGGGATAGATGCCAGCATTACCCATCCGGATGACACGGTCGTCAGCACCAAAAACGACAGCATGTTGATGCACAGCCCCAGCAGCACGGTTTTCGCATTCGCCAATGCGCGGGTGAAATAGGCCCAAATCGCAGGATAGACGAAGAACGCGATGGAAGAGAGGAAATGCACCGCCAGGAGCGCTTTTAGTTTGGCTGGTGGTCGATATATTTGAACGCACCCAGCGGGTTAGCGCGGCGCCATTCAAACGGGCGGCGGATGGCATCGGTGACTGTTTCGGGCAGAATGAAGTCGCCGAATGTAAAATTGCCAGCCGCCAGTGCAGCGGCGGCATAGAACGGCGCGCGGGGGCCGAAGGTGGACAGAACCCCGCCGCACAGCGCCGCCGAGGCCAGGTCGGTGTTGCGCAATTCACGGATCAAGTCAGGCATCACGGGCATGATTAACCCGATGCCCATCGCGTCAATCACCAATGTGATCATGATAAATAGAATTCGCAGCCGAGATTTCGGGCGAGGTGTCATGGGGCGGGCCTGTGCGCGTTCCCACAAAATGTTAAAGACCTAAACTGGTCAGCTCAATATTCTTTTGCCGCTTTGGCAAAGGCGCGGGCTTGGGCCGGGGCTTCGCCCAATTGACTGGCGGGGGTGCACAGGGATGCAATGTCTAGGTCTGGCCATTTTGCGGCGGCCAGTTCAGGCAGCGGTGTGTTGTCGGATTTTGCCTGTAAACACAGCTGTTTCACGGCGGCTTGGGCCTTGGGGCGGGGCATTGAAGCGGCCAGTGCAAAGCTCAAGGTTTCGGCATAGATCAGGCCCATGCCATCGTCGATATGCGCGGCCATCGCGTCGGTGTTTGGCGCGACGTTGGTGGCCAGAGTTTCAGCCGCCGATAAGGCGCGCGCGCAACTCATGCTGATTTGGCCGATGTTCATCCATTCTACAAACCACGCAGCACCATCGCGTTGTTGGCGGTGCGCAGCAGCCCCTTGTAGCGCCATGTTAAGTGCCGTGGTTTGGCTGGCCAGCGCCACCAATAGGGACGGCAACACAGGGTTGGATTTTTGCGGCATGGTCGAGGACGCCCCGCCGCCGCCCAGGCTGACCTCATTGATACCTGATTGGGTCAATAACAACAGGTCTTCGCCCAATTTGCCCAAACTGCCAGTCACCAATGTGATCCAGCCGGAAAATTCGGCAATGGTGTCACGGGTGCTGTGCCATGATGTGTTGGTGTGATCCAAGCCCAGCGATTTGGCCATTTCGCGGCGCAAAGCCGGTCCGTTGGTTAACATTGACGCGGTGCCAGCCGCGCCGCTTAGACTGATCCGCAGCAGACGCGGGCGTAATTCGTTCAGGCGGGTGAGGTGGCTTAACAGCGGGATGCCCCAACTGGCAACCGTCGCCCCAAAGCTGGTTGGCGCCGCGATTTGGCCATAGGTGCGTCCCGCCATCGGCAGATCGGCGTGGGTTTGGGCAAGGCTGCCCAGCGATTGGGTGATGTTTTTCAACCGGCTTTCAAAGATCACTAAAACCTGTTTCAGCCGCAGCATAAGTGCTGTGTCGATGATGTCTTGGGAGGTCGCGCCCCAGTGGAAATATTGCGCGTGTTCCGGCGCGTCCGTGGCGGCGTGGAAGGCTTTGACCAGGGCTGGCACCACAACGGCGTTTGTGCCTGTTTCGATGGACAATCCGGCGGGGTCGATCTGGACCTCCATCACGGCCCGCTTGATAAAGGCGCCCGACTCGGCGGGGATGGTGCCAAGTTTGCCTTGGGCTTCGGCCAGCGCGCCCTCGACCAGCAACAGGGCCCGCACTTCTGCGCTGTCGGTGAATAATTTGGCGACCTCATCGTCACCAAACAATCCGCGAAAGATAGCCGAGTCAAACGGGGTTACGGCCATCTATGCGCCTGCAAGGCCAAGAATGGCGCGCGCTTGTTTCGCTGTCGCAACAGGGCGATCGTATTTGGCACAAAGGTCTGCCGCGCGTGCGACCAATGCGGCGTTGGACGGGGCCAAAGTGTTGCGGTCGATGCGCATGTTATCTTCAAGCCCCGTGCGGGTGTGCCCACCTGCCGCAATGGACCATTCATTGACAATGATCTGCCCAGGCCCGACGCCTGCACCGCACCACTGCGCGTCAGGGGCCAGCCGGTTCAAGGTGGCGACATAAAAGTCGAATACGTCTTTATCAACGGGCATGGCGTTCTTCACGCCCATCACGAATTGCACATAAAGCGGCCCCTTCAGACGGCCATCGTTCTGCATTTTCACGGCTTGAAAAACATGACTTAAATCAAAGGCTTCGATTTCGGGCTTAATGTCATACTTTAACATTTCCGAGGCCAGCCAATCGACCAGATCAGGTTGGTTTTCATAAACCCGCGTTGGGAAATTGTTCGAGCCGACCGAAAGCGATGCCATGTCAGGCACCAGTGGCAACATACCGCCACGCTCGGAACCCGCACCTGACCGACCACCAGTGGAAAGTTGCACGATCATATCCGGGCAATGGCTGCGCAAACCCTCTAGCAACAGCCCGAACCGTTCGGGGTCCGAGGTTGGTTTGCCTGCGTCATCGCGCACATGGCAATGGGCAATCGAGGCACCTGCCTCAAAGGCGGCGTGGGTGCTTTCGATTTGTTCCGAAACGGTGACTGGTACCGCTGGGTTGTTTGCCTTGGTCGGCACGCTGCCAGTGATGGCAACACAGATGATGCAGGGGTTTGTCATTAAATATCCAAAAACACAGTTTCGCCTTTGCCCTGAATATGGACATCGAAACGATATGTCACGCCTTTGCTGTCCTCAGTGCGGGTGGCGATCAAGGTTTGGCGGCGGTGGACCTGCTCGACCAGATTCAAAACCGGATCAGTGCTGTTGTCACAATCGTCGAAATATAGCCGCGTGTTCAGCCCGACATTGATGCCGCGCGCCACAATCCACAGGTTGATATGAGGTGCCTGAGTGGTGCCGTTGCGACCTGGTGTTGCGCCGGGTTTGACCGTGTCAAATCCCCACAATCCAGTCTCAAAATCGGTGATCACACGGCCCCAACCGCGAAAGCCGTCTTCGACACCGCGCCCATCTTCTGGATGCGCGTAGTGGCCGTCTGTGTTGGCTTGCCATGCTTCCAACATTACGTCCTTGATCGGCGCACCGGTGCCATCGTAAACGCAACCTTCAACACGGATGCGTTCACCCTTGGCGTTTGGTCCCGCGATGTCCCAGCCCAGTTCTTGTTCAAAAATATCAAAGCCGGCGGCTTTGGGGGCCAGACCAATGTGAACATAAGGGCCAGCGGTTTGTGACGGGGTTTCTTTTAGGTATTGCATAGTAATCCTTTTCTGAAGACATTTCCGAACAGAAAAACCGGTTCCCACTTTTTCTGGAAATGCTCTTAGTTGCCCTCCAAGCGGTTCTCAAACATGGTCGAGCGACGACCGCGTAGTACGATATCAAAACGATAGGCGATGCTATCAAGTGGGATGGTCGCGTTTAGGTCGAGCTTTGCAACCATTTGATCAATCGCGTCGGCATCGGGCACGGTTTGCACGATGGGGCATGTTTTGATCAGTGGATCACCTTCAAAGTAAAGCTGCGTGATCAGGCGTTGGGCAAAGGCCACGCCAAAGATCGACACGTGAATATGGGCAGGGCGCCAGTTGTTGACCCAGTTGCGCCAAGGATAGGCCCCCGGTTTCACGGTGCGGAAGAAATAGTAGCCGTCTTCATCCGTCATGGTGCGGCCACAACCGCCAAAATTCGGATCAATCGGGGCCAGATAGGTATCTTTCTTGTGGCGATACCGTCCACCGGCATTTGCCTGCCAAACTTCGACCAACGTGTTTGGCACAGGGCGGCCATTTTCATCCAACACACGGCCATGCACGATGATGCGCTCGCCAATGGGGTCGCCGCCGTGGGCGTAGTTCTTGATCAGATCGTTATCCAGCGCATCAATGTCATTTTGGCTGAACGTCGGACCCGTGATTTCCGACAGTGAATTTTCCAGCGACAACAGCGCATACTGTGGCGAGCGCGGGACGGAAGTTTTGTAATCTTTTGTCAGCCCGGGCGCGTGGCGTGTGCGGTCGCGCATGTAATATTCTGCGGGTTTCATAGGTCTACTCCCATTTCGGCATAGGTTTCCTTGGCAACTTTCAAGGCTTTGTTGGCGGCAGGCACACCGGCATAGATGGCAACGTGCAGGAACGCCTCGCGCACCTCTTGCGGTGTCGCACCTGTGTTGGCAGTGGCGCGGATGTGCATAGCGACCTCTTCCCAGTGACCAAGAGCGGCCAATAAGGCCAGTGTGATCAGGGACCGGTCGCGTTTGCTGATGTCATCGCGCGACCAGACGCTGCCCCATGCCCCCTCGGTGATCAGGTCTTGGAACGGTTCGTCGAAGTCCAGTTTGGCGGCTTCGGCGCGGTCCACATGGGCGTCGCCCAGCACAGAGCGGCGGGTTATTATGCCGGTGTTATAGCGATCAGACATGGCCTTGCTCCTTTAGGAATGCGGTCAGAACGGCGGCGTAGTCTTGGGGCTGCTCGACACAGGGCAAATGCGCCGCGCCCCGGATCAGATGGAACTGCGACCCCTTGATCAGGTCAGCCGTTTCGCGCACCAGATCAGCCGGGGTGGAGCCATCTTCTGCACCAGCTATGGCCAATGTCGGCAGGGTCAAACGGGCGGTGCTTTCAAACAAGTCGGTTTCGGCGATCGCTGCGGACACACCCAAATACCCGTTCACCGGGGTGCGGCACAGCATGTGCCGCCAGCCGGCCAAGGTTGTCTTTTGTTCGCGTCGGAATTTGGCGGCAAACCAGCGTTCCAATATGGGCTCTTCAAGGGCTTCGATGCCGCCCTTGCGTACGTCGGCCATCCGGCCCTGCCACATCTCGGTTGTGCCGATTTTGGCGGCTGTGTTGGACAAAACCATTGCGCGGACCAGGTCCATGCGTTCAGCGGCCAGACCTTGGGCGATGATGCCGCCAACGGACAGGCCGACAAAAACGCAATCCTTGACGTTCAGATGATCCAGTAAGGCCGCCGCATCTGCCACCAGATCCCCCATAAAATAATCCCCCTCTGGGGCCGAGGTTAGACCATGTCCGCGGGTGTCATAACGGATCAGGCGCAAGCCCTTGGGCAGCAGCGGGATCAACTGGTCCCACAGGCGAAAATCGGTGCCCAGCGAGTTGGAAAACACGACAGCTGCCCCATTAGGATCACCCTCGTCAGCGTAATGCACCGTAATGCCGTTAAGTTCGATCAGGTTCATTAGTAAGGCAGCCCCACATAGTTTTCGGCCAGAACTTTTTGCGCCGCGTCATTGCTGCCCAAAAATTCCAGCTCGGCCTGCTGCATGCGTAGATCAAACCCGTTTTGATCAGGGAAACGGTGCAGCATGTTGGTCATCGACCAGCTGAACCGCTCGGCCTTCCAAATCCGCGACAAGGCGCGTCCTGAATACTCTGCCAGACCTTCATCTTCGTTGTCATGATAGGCCGCAACCAATCCGTTGTACAAATAATGAATGTCCGAAGCGGCTGTGTTTAGACCCTTTGCCCCCGTTGGCGGCACGATATGGGCTGCATCGCCGCATAGGAACAAGCGTCCCCAGCGTATTGGTTCCGTCACGAAACTGCGCAAAGGCGCTATGGATTTCTCAATGGTGTCACCCGTGATCAGCTGCTCTGCGGTGCTTTCTGGCAGGCGGCGTTTTAGCTCATCCCAGAAGGCTGCATCGCTCCATTGCTCGACCTTGTCTTCTAATGGAACCTGTACGTAATAGCGCGACAGATTGGCGTGACGCATGGAGCAGAGCGCAAAACCGCGTTCCGAGCTGGAGTAAATTAATTCGTCATGCACGGGTGGGGTTTGCGACATCACACCAAGCCAGCCAAACGGATAGATCTTTTCATAATCGCGACGCACCGAATCGGGGATGGTCTGGCGGCTGACCCCGTGGAACCCGTCGCAACCCGCGATGTAATCACAATCAATGCGCTGTTCGCCGTCTTTAGTGTGATAGGTCACATATGGTGCATCTGTGTCAGCCCCGTGGATCTCGACGCCCTCGACGTTAAAGACGGTCTTTGCGCCAACCGTTTCACGCGCATCATACAGATCGCGGGTCAGTTCGGTTTGACCGTAGACCATCACGGGGGTGCCTGTGTGTTTGGTGAAGTCAATGTTGATTTGCGTGTTGTCATAGGCAATCACGGTACCGTCGTGGATGAGGCCCTCAGCGTCCATGCGTTTGCCAACACCCGCTTCACGCATCAAATTGACAAAACCGACCTCAAGGATGCCGGCCCGAATACGGCCCAGAACATAGTCACGGGTTTTGCGCTCCAGCACGATGGCATCAATGCCCTTAAGGTGCAAAAGTTGACCAAGTAGCAGACCGGATGGTCCGCCGCCGATGATAGCGACTTGTGTGCGCATGTAGAAACCTCCAACTTTCCAGTGCAATAATGGAGAAAGTAGTTTGCAATGTCAATTACTTTGCGTAACGTGTTCATTAAGCCTGTCTGGCTTGCGCCATCAGGCCAGCTGCGGCGCACTGAAACGTGGGGAATTTTCGGGACAAGAAAACAAAAAGCCCCGGCGCACGTCGGGAGGGAACATGCGACCGAGGCTAGATAACCAGGCTAAGTTTATACTAGCATTTTGCAGTGAATCTGCCTAGTGGGGTATTCCTTACCTAGGGTCAAACAGTTGCATATGTGCCATGATCTGCCCGTGGTCCGAGGCGAGTTTGTTGTAGGGTGCCTCATCATGCGAGCCGTCAGTGATGTGGTCATTATAGGCGCTGAAATACTCCATTTCGCCGATTTTATCGTCAAAATCCGGGTGAAAATGGCGGCTCATCAGGATTTGGTCAATGCTTTCGTAGATGCCGCCAAAGGCTGATGTGTAGACCATATCACGCAAGGATTTGCGCACGAACAGCTTTTCTGCCGAGTGCAGGCGCATTGAGTTAACGGCTTCTGTGATCTGCTTGTTTTCGTCGCGGGTGTATCGGTCGCTGCCGCTTTTGGCGTTGTGGCGCAGCATCCAGCTGTAGTTTTTGAACGGGTTTTCACCTGATATGATCTCCGAACTCACGGCGTGCTCGCCATCGTTGAAGTCGCCCAGAACCATCACCGGATTGCCGGCCTCAAGTTCTTTGACAATCATCTCGCGCAACACCCATGCTTCGGCCATTCGGCGCAAGGCCGAACGCAGCGCCCCCATGGCGCGACCTGCTGCATTATACTGGGTCAGGTCGGATTCTGGTGCGAAATCAGCATCTTTTGGGGTGATAAACTCGCCCAATTTGGATTTTAGATGGCAGTTGAACACGGTGATCACCCGATCGCCGACAGGTATGCGCGCCTTTTGGATCGGGCGTGACAGGCGCGAAAGGGTGTAGTGGCCACCGTCCTCGCCGCCCAAATCGCGCATCGGAATTTTCAGCGCCGGGGACAAGTTCTGGATCACCTCGGGCGTGTCCGCAAACCCGTAGCGCGATAGGATCGCAAGGCCGGGACGACGCTGGCCCGGATCGCCATCATTGGCGTTGGGCGCGAAGGCCACGGTGGCCTCAGAATAGGGGGCGTAGGCCAATTTGCGAAAAATTGCTTTTTTGGCGTAGCGCTTTTTGCGATCCGGCAAAGTGACTTCGTTGGTGGCGATCCCGCGGCGGTCTGCCTCGGCAATTACGTCGTTTAATGCATCTTCCTCGAATATCTCCTGAAAGCCGATGATGTCCGCGCCCAGTTTGACGATTTGATCCGCCATCCAGTCCTGTTTCCACGCGTATTCTTCGGGGGTGTAGGACATGAACTGATAGTATTCTTTATCAGCCCCAATCAGGTTTTTGACGTTAAAACTGGCAATCGTAAAGCGGGTCATAGGGCACCTTTCGCGTGTTTCTCCAAGGCTTTGATGAATACATCAGGATCGACATTTCCACCAGAGGCGACGCAAATAGCGGTGTCACTTTGCAGTGAGTTCCCGTGGTACAGCGCGGCCGCCAACGCGGCGGCGCCGCCGGGTTCAAGGACCAGTTTCAGGCGGTTGAACGCTTCGGCCATCGCCTGCAAACAGGCGTCGTCGGTGACCACAAATCCGGCCCCGCAAAGCCGTTTCATATGCCCAAACGTCAGCTGTCCGGGGCTGGGTGTGATGATCGCATCGCAGAGCGATCCGGTGGTGCTGGCGTTGACCTCGTGCTGGCCAGAGATCAGCGATCTGGCAACGTCGTCAAAGCCCGCAGGTTCAACCGGATGCACCTTCATTTCGGGGGCCGTGGCCTCCAGCGCCAGCGCAATGCCAGAGGTCAGACCGCCGCCGCCACAGGGCACCAACACCTGCGCCGAGGTGACGCCTAATTCAGCCGCTTGGGTGGCGATTTCCAAACCTGTTGTGCCTTGTCCAGCAATCACAAGTGGCTCGTCAAATGGTTTGACCAAGGTCAATCTGCGTTCAGCCGCCAGCCGGTCTCCGATAGCGTCACGGTCCTCGGCGGCGCGATCATAGGTTACGACTTCCGCGCCCAATGCTGCGGTATTGCGTAATTTTATTTCTGGTGAATCTTCGGGCATGATGATCACGGCGGAGGTGCCGTGTTCACGGGCGGCCAAAGCGACGCCTTGGGCGTGGTTGCCCGAGGAAAAGGCGATCACGCCACGGGCGCGCACCTCGGGGTCCATGGCTGACAAGGCCGACCATGCACCGCGGAATTTGAATGATCCGGTGTGTTGCAGACATTCGGCTTTGATCAGCACGCGGCGGCCTGCGATGTCGTCCAAAAAGGGCGAGGACAACAGCGGGGTGCAGCGGGATTTTCCGGCCAGACGAATTGCGGCGGCGTTGATCATGCCGATGTTCATGGCGTGTCCTTAGAGCGAGGTGGCGAGGTCGGGGATTGTGGTCAGATCGGGCAGGGTGTGGGCGGGCGTCCATGGCAAGCGATCCAGCGGCTCAGACGCGCGGTTGACCCAGACGGTTTGGAAGCCATAACCAGTGGCACTGGCGGCGTCCCAGCCGTTAGA
>DEIK01000023.1 GCA_002352425.1 Rhodobacteraceae bacterium UBA2776 | reverse complement strand
TGAACATATAGGCCAGCAACGGCAACAAAAGTGGCAGGAACAGCAACACAAAGCGCCGTGCCTGTGCGATATAGGATGTTTGTTCAGGTGTTGGCGTTATGGTCTGCATCAACACAGGTGACAACTTGCGGCTGACCATCAAAGCCAGCAAAAACGCAGCAATCAACAGGCCGAACTGCGACCATGCCGCAGGACTTAGCAACCAGCCTTGAGCCAATTCCCAACCCTGATTAACATAGCCCATCGCTTTTTGGATAATCTCTGGCTGCCCGTCCATGTCGTGTTCCACCTTTTAACCCGTCAGTACACAGCGTCACCTATAGCATCGCGGAACTTGGAGCAAACCAGTAACGCCCCAGTATCTTTGGCCCCTAGCCGCACATTGCCTTAATGCCCGACAGGTTTTCAGGCGTTGCAGCCAGCACATCTACGGTCAGGGCTGCGATTTCGTCCATGAACCCGTCGACCTCTAGCACTCGATCAACCAGACCGAACTCCAACGCGTCCTGAGCATTGACTTTTTGCCCTGCCATCAAAATCAGTTTGGTGCGGGCCGGACCAATCAGCGCCCGCATCCGTTCTGGGTCTGAGGGTTGCGGTAAAAACCCCAGTTTCATCACGGGATAAAAGAACTTAGCGCTCGGCACCGCAATGCGCAGATCACAAGCCAACACCATGCCAAATGCACCACCCGCCAGCGTACCGTTCAAGGCCGCTATGGTCAGGCAAGGTGCCGCCGCGATCGCCGCCGACAGCCGCTCCCAAATCGGATCAAGGGCCAGGCCTGCGCGGGCCTCGTCCAGGTCGGCACCCGCACTGAACACACGGCCTTCGCCGATGATCACCAACACCTTGGCAGTCACAGCACTTTCGGCAATCTCGGCCAATTGCACCAACATGGCTTTGGTCAATGAATTGGCCTTGTCTGCACGGCGCAACGTCACCGTCCACAGATCACCGTCCTTTTGAAGATCAATCATGCCGTCAAACCGATCCGCGCCCGAATGGACTCGTCTCGCAGGGCAATTTCCTGCCCCAGAAACTCATCGGAATCCGCTGTGCACATCCACATCATCGCCTTAGCAACCCACGAAGGTGGAATGTGATCTTCCCACTCCATCAGACTGACAGCATTGATGCCCGAAGCCTTGATTTCACGCTGCATTTTTGTGGCCACTGTGCCGGGGGACAGGCCCATCACACGCAGACCCGCGCCCGCCCCTTCAAGATGGGCGCTGGTGGTCAACATGGCCGCCCCCGCCTTGGAGGCACAGTAATGGCTCCAACCTTCCAATGCGTTATGGGCCGCGCCGGAACTGATGGTGATGATGGTGCCACGCCCCGCCGCTTGCATGATCGGCATCGCGGCACGCATGCCATAATAAACACCCTTTAGATTTATGTCGATCGCTTGCCCCCAAGCCACGGGGTCCGATGTCGCCAACGCCGAGATTGGCTCGATCACCCCGGCGTTGTTGATCACCACATCAAGGCTGTCAAATTTGGCAACGGCGGCACTCATTGCGGCCTCGACATCAGCGTATTGGCTGATGTCACAAGCAATCGCCAGCGCCGTCGGCCCGATATCAGCCGCCAGTTCATTGATTGCAGCAGATGAGCGCGCCACCAACACCACATTGGCCCCCGACTCGGCAAATTCCCGCGCAGTCGCCGCACCAATCCCACGGCTTGCCCCCGTAATAAACACGGTTTTTCCGTTAAAATCGTCCATTTTGATACCCTATTCCAATTATTCGGTAAATCGGCCTTTCCAAATAGAACTGCACCACCTTACACTTGAACATAGCGCGTTTCGCGTTCATTCATACACCAAGATTTTTTTAACTACGAAGGGTTCGTCATGAAAAACTGGAAATCTATTGCTGGCACTGCCACGTTTGTAACTTTGATGGGAAGCACTGCGTCATTTGCCGATGTCACGGCCGCCGAGGTCTGGTCTGATTGGCAAAGCTACCTAACCGGTTTCGGCTATGAAGTCGCCGCAAATGAGACCGCGTCAAGCGATAGCGTCACCGTGGACGGCCTGTCGATCGCAATGGATCTGCCCGAAGACGCTGGCAAAATCAAAGTCGACTTGGGCACACTGACATTCAAAGAACAGGGCGACGGAACTGTCGCGGTTATTTTGCCGGACCACATGCCGATGGCCTTGTCTTTTGAAGATGAATTCTCGGTGACTGTGAATTACGACAACACTAATATGTCGATGATCGTTAGCGGGTCCGCCGATGAAATGACCTATGACTATAGCGCCGATCAGATCGCTGTCAGCATCGCTGATCTGGTGGTTGAGGGTGACAAACTGGATGATGCCAAGCTCGAAATGATCATGAGCAACATCTCGGGGAAAACCACCAGCGCCATGGGCGACTTGCGCCAAATGACCCAAATCATGTCGATGGACGCTTTGACCTATGACTTCGAAATTGCAGAGCCCGACGGCGGCGACTTTGCAATGACAGTCAAAGGCCAAATGGCCAATGTTGCCTTTGACAGCAACACATCCGTTCCAAGCGGCGTTGATTTCAAAAAAATGTCAGAAGCACTAGCAGCAGGTTTTGCCGCAAAAGGTATCCTGAACTGGGGCGCCAACAATTACGAATTCACCTCAAAGGACCGCGGCGACAGCGTGACCGGATCAGCAACGGCTGACGATGGCAGCCTGTCGTTTGGCATGAACCGCGAAAGCCTGCATTATGGCGGCACCTCCACCGGCACAAAGGCATCGTTCAGTGTCCCTGACCTGCCATTCCCGGTGGACATCGCGGTCGCCGAAAGCGTGTTCAATCTGCTGATGCCTGTCAATAAAACCGACACACCATCGGATTTCTCAATGACCATAAAACTGGGTGATTTCACCATCAGCGACGGTATCTGGAACATGGCTGATCCGGGTGCGATCTTGCCGCATGACGCCGCAACCATTCTGATGGATTTTGAGGGCAAAGCCAATTGGCTAATCGACATCATGGATCCTGAAACCGCCGAAAAAATGGACATCGATGTGCCTGGTCAAGTTCACGAACTGACCCTGAAAGCACTGCAAGTCAAAGCGGCTGGTGCAGACCTGACAGGTGCCGGTGCATTCACATTTAACAATGATGATCTGGAAACCTTTGACGGTATTCCGGCCCCAACCGGCGCGCTGGATCTGAAACTGACAGGCGGCAATGGCCTGATGGACAATCTGGTTAAAATGGGCCTGTTGCCCGAAGACCAAGCCATGGGCGCACGCATGATGATGGGTCTATTCGCGGTTGTTGGCGAAGGCGAAGACACGCTGACCTCCAAGATCGAAGTCAAGGGTGACGGTCAAATTCTGGCCAACGGTCAGCGCCTGAAATAGGCTACACTACACCACAAAATCGACGGGCCGCGCGGGACTTCCCTGCGCGACCCGTTTTCGTTTCGGCTTGATATTGGACGCGCCCTGCACAACACTGCAGCAAACCCGCACAACATTGAAAGCCATGTCCATGACCCGCCTGAACCAGCTTTGCACCGCATCCACCCTCGCCACGTTACTGACCAGCTGCGCCGCTTTCGCGGATGTCACAGCCCAACAGGTCTGGAACGACTGGCGCACCCTGATGTCAGGCACAGGCGCACAGATCGGGTTCGAACAATCCGCCAGCGACGGTATCTTGGCGATCAACAACCTCAGCCTTACCACGACATCACACAGCGGCAACGCGCCGACCCAGATCAATCTTGGATCCGTGGTGTTTCAAGAACAAAACGACGGCACCGTTTTGGTTTTGCTGCCAACAGATGCCCCTATCGTCGTGACCAAAGGCACCGACAAATTCACGCTCAACCAGACCCACAATGACCTGTCGCTTGTGGTCAGCGGCGCGCCCAAGAACATGACCTACACCTACAAAGCCGCCGCCCTGTCCTTGACATTGGTCGAGATGATCATCGCAGGCCAGGAACTTGCCGACGCAAGCGCCGAAATGACCCTTAGCGCGCTCAACGGCATCACCCAAACCCGCAACGCCGACCTAAAGGCCGCGACCCAGGATATGAGCATCGGGGCGCTGTCCTACACACTCAAAATCAACGACCCTCATGAGGGTATCCAAGCCTCGTCACAAGGCTCCGCCACGGATTTGAAAAGCAGCTTTGACGTGGCGATCCCTGAAAACATAGACGACATCACCCTGCAGGGCGCGTTGAATGCGGGCCTAAAAGCCATCTCAAAAATCAGCTACGGCACTGTCGCGGCAGATTTCAATCTGACGGAAAACGGCGAGGTCACAAAGGTTTCAGCCTCATCCGAAAACGGAACCTTTGACATGAAATTCAGGCGTGCCGAAGGTGACAAGATCCACATGTCGCAGACCTTTGGCGTCGGTAGCTCCAAACTACACACATCCATAAAGGGTGTGGATCAATCCCTGTTGCTGGATTTCGCAATTGATAGGCTAAAAACAGATTTTCTGGCCAATCTCCCGGACAATATTGATACCTTCGATAACGACCAAGACTCGTTTCATATCGCGATGGATGCTGGGCTAAAATTTTCCGCCAATGCCATTTATGAAGGCCTAAATGTGGATTTTTCCGCCCTAAAAGAGCGCCAGAACTACACCGGGCAAATGACCTCAGCAGCAGCTGGGTTTGGTCTGTTCCTTGACCGCAACACCCTTCGCTACTCAGGCGGCTTTGGCACCACAACAGCGTCTCTAACCACGCCAGAGTTGCCCGTTGGTCCGCTGGAATTTTCCGTGGTCGAAATGCGCACAAAAGCCGAACTTCCGCTCAATATCTCGACTGTCCCCGCCCCGTTTTCCTATTCCGACAGATTCATCAACCTGTCGATCAGCGACAACCTATGGGCCTTGTTTGATCCGGAAAAATTGCTGCCACGCGGCGCGGCGACCTATGTTCTGGACATCACAGGAATGGGCAACTGGCTGGTTGATCCGCTGAACGAGGAGTTCCAAAACCGCTCATCCGAGCTGCCAAAAGGCGAGTTGCACAGCTTGAACCTGAACGATTTGCAAGTCTCGGGCGCGGGCATAGATCTGACAGGGTCTGGCGCCTTTACATTTAACAATGATGATCTGGAAACTTTTGGCGGCATGCCCGCCCCAACTGGAAAGCTCGACTTGAAAATGGTCGGGTTGAACCAACTGATGGATACATTGATCCAGATCGGCCTGTTGCAAGAAGACGAAGCCTTTGGTGCCCGCATGGGGCTGGGACTGTTCACCGTTGCGGACGACGCAGAAGACACGCTGATTTCCGAAATTGAGATCACGCAGGACGGCAAAGTGACAGCCAACGGCAAGCGGCTGAAGTAACGCAGCGCCCTTGCGAAACGCTAGCGCACAGATTACCTCATCAGCAGAACGCAACCGCAGGACGTACCCCATGGCCCAATCGCTCGACACCCTCACCACCGCCCTCTTGAAGGCCGCCAAATCGGCGGGCGCGGACGCCGCCGATGCAATCGCCGTGGATGGCAGCTCGATCTCCATCGACGTGCTGAATGGCAAGTTGGAACACGCCGAGCGTTCAGAAGGCATCGACATCGGCCTGCGGGTGATGATCGGCCAGCGACAGGCTTGTGTTTCGGCCTCTGATACCTCGGCGGACACGATTGATACCATCGCCCAGCGCGCTGTTGCAATGGCACAGGTCGCCCCAGAGGACGACAGCATAACGCAAGCCGAACCCGCGCAATTGGCCACGGATTGGGACAGTGATGCGCTGGAATTGTTTGACCCAGCGCCCGAACCTGACCCCGCCACCCTGCAAGAAAACGCACGTCGCGCCGAAGCAGCGGCCTTGGCAGTCGATGGCATTAGCCAAGTGCAATCCGCCTCGTCAGGCTATGGCCAACGCCGCATTCATCTGGCCACCTCAAATGGGTTTTCCGGTGGCTACAGCCGCAACAGCATCAGCACTTCCTGCGTGGCAATCACCGGCAGCGGCGCGGACATGGAACGCGATTACTACGGCGATGGGCGTATCTTTGCCGCTGATTTAGACAGCCCCGAACACATCGGACAAATGGCTGCCCAACGCACGATTGAACGCGCAAGCCCACGCAAAGTCACAGCGGGTGCCTTTCCAGTGCTCTATGACGAACGGGTGTCTGCGTCCTTGATGGGGCATCTGCTGGCGGCCATCAACGGCACCGGCATTGTGCGCGGCTCATCCTGGTTACGCGATGCGATGGGCGAGCAAATCTTACCCGCCGCCCTATCCCTGATTGAGGATCCGCTGCGCCCGCGCACCTCGTCGTCGCGGCCCTTTGATGGTGAGGGCCTGCCGTCCACAAAACGCGCCATCATCAAGGATGGTGTGCTGACGGGCTGGACGCTGGACCTGTCCACGGCGAAAAAGCTGGGCTTGCAAAGCACCGGCAACGCCTCGCGTGGCACTTCGGCCCCCCCGTCACCAAGCGTCGGCAACGTCACCCTGACCCAAGGCCTACAATCCCACGCCGACTTACTAGCCGACATGGGCACAGGTCTGTTGGTCACCTCGATGATCGGCTCCTCTATCAATGCAACGACGGGTGACTACTCCCGCGGCGCGGCTGGCTTTTGGGTGGAAAACGGTGAAATCCAGTATCCCGTCAATGAATGTACCATCGCAGGTAACCTGCGCGATATGCTCGCGACCCTGATCCCCGCAAATGACGCCCGCAAACATCTGAGCCGCGTTGTACCCTCCTTGCTGGTCGAGGGGTTGATCCTTGCTTAACGACGATCTCAACCTGCTGATTGCAGCGGCCCACGCCAGCGGCGATATTGCCCGCAAATTCTGGCAAAAATCGCCCGAAGTTTGGGACAAAGACGCAGGCGCTGGCCCCGTTACCGAGGCTGACCTTGCCATCGACCGGATGCTGCACGACGACTTACGTACCGCACGTCCCGACTATGGCTGGCTGTCCGAGGAAACCGAAGACGATGCGACCCGCCAGTGCCATGACCATGTCTTTATCATCGACCCTATCGACGGCACCCGCGCCTTCATTGAGGGCTCTAAAACCTTCGCACACTCATTGGCGATTGCGCACAAAGGCCACGTCACAAGCGCCGTCGTGTTCCTACCAATGCTGGACCGGCTTTACGTTGCAACCACCGAAATGCCTGCCTCGCTGAACGGCCGTCCTATCAACGCCAGCACCCCGAAACCAGACCAATCCCCAACAGTGCTTGCCAACAAAACCAACCTTGACGCAAGCCATTGGAAAGATGGCCCACCACATCTTGAGCGCCATTTCCGCTCGTCCCTAGCTTATCGCATGTGCCTCGTGGCCGAGGGGCGTTTTGACGCGATGTTGACCCTGCGCCCGACATGGGAATGGGATGTAGCTGCCGGTACCTTGATCGCAAAACGCGCCGGCGCCACCGTGACTGACACACATGGCGAATTCCCGATCTTCAACAACCCAACCCCACTGCTGGGTGGCATGATCGCCGCAGGCCCAGCTTTGCACAAAACCATCCACCACAAACTCGCTACCCCCATCATTGTTCCATAAATATCCGCGCCGCAGGCATAGAATCTCTTTCTCAGCCCCCGCCGATCCCTTACAGTGCCAAAAACAGCCTAATCCATATCGGAGCCTCACATGACCCAACGCCTTCACCTCGTCTTTGGTGGCGAATTGATCGACCCCACGAAGAACGCATTCAAAGACGTTGACGCCATCGACGTCGTTGGCATGTTTCCCAACTATGAGGCAGCCTATAATGCGTGGAAAAGCGCGGCCCATCGCACCGTCGACAACGCCCATATGCGCTATTTCATCGCCCATATACACCGCCTTCGGGACGAAGCCATCGAGGCCTCGCCAACCGAAGAACTGGGCAGCTAGACTTCCATGTCGCTTGGTCTGCGCCTCTATCTGGCCGCAGCCAGACGCACCAACGGGGCACAAAGTCCAGACACCGCAAATCGTCTGGCCCGCCCCGCTGGCAAACTGGTGTGGTTGCACATCTCGCACGCACCAGATGTCAGCTTTGTCCAAGGCATGATCCAGCAATTGGCCGAGGACCTGACCGAGGTTTCCTTCCTTATCACCTCCCCTGCCAACCTGAAAATCGAGACGTCGTTTCAGGATGGCTGCGATCAACCCTGCTTGCATATCCCCCCCCCTGACGAGTCCCCCAAAGACGCAGCCGCTTTCATTGACCATTGGCGACCAAGCGTTGCCATTTGGACAGGGACGGTCCTACGCCCCGCCTTGCTACTCGAGACCCATGCCCAATCCATCCCGCTATTGATGATGAATGCCCAAAGCCAAGCCAACATCAACGGAGAACCGCGCCTAAGCCGTGGCATAATCCGCGATATGTTGGAACTGTTCGACCATATCCTCGCCGACCACGAAAGCACAAAAAATATTCTGGTCCGGCAAGGGGCGCCCTACCGCAAAACGCTGATCGGAGAACCGGTTGAGGACACCACTCCAACCCTGTTTTGGGACGACCGGGATCGGGATGAAATGGCACAGGTCCTTGCGGCCCGTCCCGTTTGGCTGGCTGCTTTCACCAATGAAGTCGAAGATGCGCTGATCACAAACGCCCACCGTGTTGCCATGCGATTGTCGCATCGCTTGCTGCTGATCATCGCCCCCAAAGACGCTGCGCGCGGCAACGCACTTGCCCAGTCGCTCACCGATCAAGGCTGGCTGGTGGCGCAACGCTCGTTGGACCAAGAACCAGACGAGCAGGTTCAAATCCTGATCGCTGATACGGATGATGAAATGGGGCTGTGGTTACGCCTTGCACCTGTGTGTTTTCTCGGAAACTCTCTGGGGGTTGGTGCGACAGGCAGCGCGCCTGCCGCCGCCGCGGCCCTTGGCTCTGCCATCCTGCACGGCCCCAACACGCGTGACTTCCATTCCCGTTACGCCCGTCTTGATGCCGCAAAGGCTGCTCGCCTCGTGCAGGACGAAGTCGAACTGGCCAGCGCCGTTCAAGACCTGTTGGCGCCTGACAAAGCCGCCGCAATGGCCCATGCCGGATGGGAAATTTCCACCAGCGGGGCTGAAGCCATGGAGCGCACAATGGCGCTGGTCTATGACGCCCTGAACCAAAGCGAGGTCGCATAATGCAACCTCCCCGTTTCTGGTTTCACCCTCCAGAACGCCCCGGCATCCGTGCGCGGATACTGGCTCCGCTCGGCGCGCTTTATGCCAATGCAACCGCCCGCCGCGTTGCCAAATCGCCCGACTACACCGCCCCGGTTCCGGTGATCTGCGTTGGCAATATCAACGCCGGCGGCACCGGAAAAACCCCGACCGCCATCGCCCTCGTTCAACACCTGCAAGCCAAAGGCCACAGCCCGCATGTGGTGACACGTGGTTACGGCGGATCACTTGAAGGCCCGATCCAAGTCAACGAAATCACTCACACTGCAGCCCAAACTGGAGACGAGCCATTGCTGCTCGCCGCCTTTGCCCCGACATGGGTCGCCAAAGACCGTGCTGTAGGGGCCAAAGCCGCCGTGGCCGCTGGTGCCGATATCATCGTGCTGGACGACGGGTTCCAAAACCCGACCCTGTTCAAGGATCTCTCGATTGTCGTGGTGGACAGCGTTATCGGTTTTGGCAATGGCCGCGTGTTGCCCGCGGGTCCGTTGCGCGAATCCGTGCAAACCGGTCTGGCGCGCGCCGATATCTTACTGTCAATCGGCGAGACCAAACAACAAACCCTGTTTTTAAAAAATTGGGGCGCAAATCTTGCCTTGCCACATGTCACAGGCCGTCTGGCCCCCCTCCAAACCGGCATTGATTGGCAAGACCAGCCCGTGCTGGCCTTTGCAGGTATTGGTTACCCTGAAAAATTCTTTGCAACCCTGCGCGCCCTTGGCGCTGACCTGCTGCACGCCGAGGCGCTCAGCGATCATCAACCGTTGACGGCAGCTTTGATGAAACGCCTGTCGTTCGAGGCCAAAGCCTTGGGTGCGATCATGGTCACCACAGAAAAAGACGCCGTGCGTCTGCCCGCTGATTTTCGCAGCGAAGTGCTAACCTTGCCCGTGCGTTTGGAAATCGCCGACTGGAGCGCCCTAGATCAGGCGCTCACAACCTTAGCATAACAGCCGTTATTCGGCCAGTTTTTCGTCCAGAGCCGTCGCAAAGCTCTCATAATTCATGTTCGCATATTTCTGACCGTTGATCAGGAAAGATGGCGTTGAATCCATGTTATCGCGGGTGAAGTTTTGCTGATACCATGCCACCAGAGCCTGCACACGATCACCATCATTGAAACAAGCGTCCAACTCTTCGTTGGTGATGCCCGTCGTTAGACCAATGCGGCGCAGGTTCTCAACAACGGTGTTTGGATCGCCCTCGCCCAACCACGCCCCTTGATCTGCCATCAAAATATCAGCGATGCCGAAATACCGCATTTCGCCACCGCAGCGCGCCATAAGGCTGGCCCAAAGACCGTATTTGTCAAAATACGCCTCGCGGAAAATGAAACGGACTTTGCCGGTTTCGACATAGTTCTTTTTGATCTGCGGCAGCACATCCAAGTGGAACCGTGAACAATGCGGACATGTGTATGAGGCATACTCCACCATAGTCACAGGCGCATCCACATCACCAATCGCCATTTCAATGATACCGCTGGTGTCGATTTCGTCTGTCGACTGCGCCATGGCCGCGCCAAACCCTGCTTGGCTGGAACTGCCTACAACCGCGTCAGAGGCGTTCATCCAATATGCGCCACCACCCGCCAATGTAAGCGCGCCTGCACCAATGAATAATCTGCGTTTCATGTCGAATTCCTCTTTCAATGTCTGGATTTAGAGATAATGTTTTCGCCCAAAGCTGCAAGTGCATCACGCAAGCCCTGATCCGCAATCGGCGCGGCAGCCTTACTGGCGGCCTGTTTTGTTTCTGGACTGACAGTCTTTGCATTGGCCTTGGGTGCAGGCGCGAATTGCGCTTGCCCCTCGGCAAACCCTGTGGCCGCCGTTTGGGTTATGCGAATGCGCGAAATAGCGGTGTGGCCGTAACAGGCGTTCACCCTCTCGCGCAACGCTTCCTTTTGCATCTCCAACATCGGTGCCTGCGCGCCAGTGGTCAGCAGTGTCAGCGTGGCACCAAAACCTTCACGACCGTATTTCACATCCACAGGGCGGGCGATGCTGGCGGTTTGTTCACCGACAATTTCAGCCCAATGGGTCAACAAACGCGTCACCGCAAACCCACGGCTCTCGCCCACCGCGCGAATACGCGTTTGCAGCAGGTTAGACGTGCGTCTAAACCCGCGGCTGACGCGTTTGCGTTGTTTAAAGGGCTCAGTTTGCTTCATCTGTCTTTCCGTTGGCTTGCGACTATTCTAAACAGGTTGCAGCAGGGTGCCAGAGTAATAACACATCGGAGCGGATAAAGATTGCGTGACTTGGAGTTAAGCGACGTTTTGCTGCACTGGTATGATGCCAACGCGCGTGATCTGCCGTGGCGTATCCCGCCGGCCAAATCCCGTGGCGGTCAGCGTCCCGACCCCTATCACATCTGGATGTCCGAGGTCATGCTGCAACAAACCACCGTTGCCGCTGTGATCAAATATTTTCAGGCCTTTACAACACGTTGGCCAACGGTTGAGGCCTTGGCCAGCGCGCCTGACGACGACGTAATGGCGCAATGGGCGGGGTTGGGATACTACGCCCGCGCCCGCAACCTGCTGAAATGCGCCCGCAGGGTTGTGGATGAATTTGGCGGCAATTTCCCCGACACGCGGGACACCTTGTTAACCCTGCCCGGCATCGGCCCCTACACCGCCGCGGCCATCGCCTCCATCGCCTTTGGGCGCTCCGAAACCGTGGTGGACGGCAATGTCGAGCGCGTGATGGCGCGATTATTTGGCATCGCAACGCCGTTGCCCGCTGCTAAACCGGAACTGACAGCACTTGCGGCCAGCTTAACGCCCAATGCCCGCGCTGGAGATTATGCCCAAGCGGTGATGGATTTGGGCGCAACAGTCTGCACCCCGAAATCACCGAAATGCGAACAATGTCCGCTGTCCGCCCCTTGTTTGGCACGCGCAGATGGACGGGCAGCCGAAATGCCGTTTCGCAGCCCGAAACCCGTGAAACCAACCCGTTTGGGCGCCATATACGTGGCGCGAAACGGTGCGGGTGCATGGCTGTTGGAACGCCGCCCTGACAAAGGTTTGCTTGGTGGCATGCTGGGCTGGCCGGGGGCCGAATGGGGCGAAGTGGCGATTGAACAGCCGCCGTTTTCAGCCAATTGGCAACAGATGGACCGCGAAGTCCTGCACACTTTTACCCATTTTCATTTACGCCTATCCGTGCATGTCGCAACGGTCGGAAATGTGAATCCAACGCAAGGCATCTTCATGCCACATACCCAGTTTGATCCTGCCGACCTGCCAACGGTTATGCGCAAAGCCTTCGACGTTGCGCAGCCCGCCTTTGATAAAGATTGAGTTCCCGCGCAAGCTGTGAATACATGTCCCCGCGCGCATATTGATGGAGACGAACATGATCACGTCTAGCGAGGTCGCAAAACCCAGCTCTGCCCTGCCCTTCTGGCTGTCCCTCGGCGCTGTTCCATTGGCCCTGATCGGGGCAACATATGGCGGTTGGTGGACCATTTTATTGGCGATTTACGGCTGGACCATTGCTTCGGCATTGGATGCGCTGCTGGGGCTGAATACAAAAAATCCTGACATCAACACGGATGAAAAAGACCTGTTTTGGTATCGGCTTATCACATTGATCTGGTTCCCGATCCAATTTGCGATGATTTTCGGTATGATTTGGTGGGTTACGGTGAGCAACCATCTGTCATTGCTGGAAAAACTTATCCTGTTTTACGGGGTTGGTTCGGTTTCGGGTGGCACAGGGATTGTCTATTCACATGAACTGATGCACCAAAAAGGCCGGTTGGAGCGCTGGCTGGGCGACCTGTTGCTGGCCTCGGTCCTGTACAGCCATTTCCGCACCGAGCATCTGTTGGTGCATCACGTCTATGTCGGCACCCCGCGCGATGCGGTCACGGCGCGTTATAATGAAGGATTCCATCAGTTTTTCCCACGGGTTCTGCGGGAATGTCCGGCCTCGGCTTGGGAGGCGGAAAAGAAAATGCTGGCCCGCAAAGGGTTGGGTGTATTTGATTTCTCCAACCCATTTTGGAAATACGGTATTTTGCAGATCGCTATGTTGGTGTTGGCGTTTGTGCTGGGTGGCTGGGCCGGTGTTGGGTTCTTTATCTTCCAGGCGGGCTTTGCCATTTGGATGTTGGAACTGACCAACTATGTCGAGCACTACGGGCTGACCCGCAAACATCTGGGGGATGGCAAATATGAACATGTGATGCCACACCATTCATGGAACGCCTCGCACACAGCGTCAAACTGGTTGTTGATCAACCTACAGCGCCATTCGGACCACCACTATAAACCGGCGCGCCCGTTTCCTTTGCTGCAAACCTATTCAGAGGCCGAGGCCCCACAATTGCCCCGCGGCTATCCGTTGATGACGGCATTGGCGATGCTGCCGCATTTGTGGCGGCGTCGGATGAACCCAAAAGTGCGCGATTGGCGGGCGACGTATTACCCCGAAGTCACCGACTGGGATGCATATAAAAAAGGCACGACTCCGTTGCCACGATAATGGTGCCAAGGTGGGCGGCCGCTCGGCAAGCCTTACGGCTTTTCTCGCTGAACGAAGAGGGCTGTAAGGCCCGATGAGTGGCCCCCAAAGCAACAAAAAACCCCGCCAAATAAATGGCGGGGCAAGTTAGCACCTGCTGTCAGTTAACAGGCACCGGCGGTATATCGTTATTTTGTGGAAGGCCCTAGTTCGGGCGATCAGCCATTTCAGCGCGGATCTGCTGGCGCAACAGGTCAATCGGCACCTGTTTGCCATCGCGCTTAAAGCTCCAGTAGGTCCAACCATTGCAGCTCGGCGCGCCCTCTAGTGCCGCGCCAACTTGGTGGATTGACCCCTTCACATCGTGGCCGACAAGTGTGCCATCGACGCGCACTTTGGCGGTGTAGCGCCCGTTCAAACTCATCAATTCTTCGCCAGGCGACAACATGCCACGCTCAACCAATTGACCAAATGGCACTCGTGGTTCGGCGCGTTTGGCGGTCGTAACTTGCAGGCTGTCTTTGTCAAACTTGCGGATTTTCGACAGACGTTTCAGCGCAACCTTGCGGTAAGCCTCTTCACGCTCGATGCCGATAAAATCGCGGCCCAGTTTTTTCGCAACGGCACCCGTGGTACCCGTACCAAAGAACGGATCCAGAATAACATCACCGGGGTTGGTGGTGCCCACAATCACACGGTGCAGCAGGCTTTCGGGTTTTTGCGTCGGATGGGCCTTATCGCCCTCTTCGTTCTTTAGGCGCTCGTGACCCGTGCAAATCGGCAGTACCCAATCCGAGCGCATTTGAATACCCTCGTTCAACGCTTTCAGCGCATCATAGTTAAAGGTATATTTGCTGGCCTCTTCTTTTGAGGCCCAGATCATTGTCTCATGGGCATTGGTCAAACGCATGCCGCGGAAGTTGGGCATCGGGTTGGATTTACGCCAAACAACGTCATTCAAAATCCAGAACCCTTGGTTTTGCAACTCGGCCCCAACACGGAATATGTTGTGGTAGGACCCGATCACCCAAATTCCACCGTTGGGTTTGAGCAAACGACGTGCGGCCTTTAGCCAGCCCTTTGTGAATTTGTCATAGGCTTTGAAACTGGCAAATTGGTCCCAAGCATCATCAACCGCATCGACTTTGGAATTGTCGGGGCGATGCAAGTCACCGCGCAGCTGTAGATTATAAGGGGGGTCAGCGAAAATCATGTCAACCGAGCCCGCTGGCAGGCTGTTCATCATCTCGATGCAATCGCCGTCAAGAATTTGGTTCAGAGGCAATTTGCTTGCCACTTTTGTCTTGGTATTTGTTGTCATTTTCTGCCTCTACGTCTGCGCATTTTCGCGCTTGTTGTTGAGGACCAAGATGATTCATTACTGATTCGCCGTCAATTTCTTTTTTGAATCAACAGGTTAGAAAATTGTCTTGCTACAACATCTTGTGTACGGGTTTGAAGGATCGTCTATGGTGTGGGGTGACCCCCAATTCCTGTAGTGCTTTTAAGTGCACAGCTGTAGGGTAGCCTGCATTCTTTTCCCACCCGTAGCCCGGATATTGTTGCGCCAAATCCATCATCAGCCTGTCGCGACATGTTTTTGCCACAATTGAGGCCGCCGCAATCGACACGGATTTGGCATCCCCCTTGATCACCGCGCTGGCGGGCGTGGTCAGATCGCGCGGGATCAGGTTGCCGTCGATCAAAACATGGTCCGGGGTCTGACCCAGCCCTTCAATCGCCCGCACCATTGCAAGGTGCGAGGCGCGCAGGATGTTAATTTCGTCAATTTCCTCGACTGATGCATGGGCAATCGACACTTGGGCGCAGGCCATCAACGCTTCATACAGCACCTCGCGCCGCTTGGCGGTCAGCTTTTTGGAATCGTTCAACCCCGCGGGAATATTGGTCGGATCCAAAACAACTGCTGCTGCGGTCACGGGGCCACACAATGGGCCGCGCCCGACTTCGTCAACACCGGCGACAATCAAGTTGCCCGCATCAAGGGCGGCTTGTTCGAGGCTGAAATCTGGGGCTGTTTTTACCATGCGGATGAAAAACCTCAGAATGTGGCCTTGTGCAAGAGAAAAGAGCCTAGTGAGCGTTTGCCAAATGATCGCGGAACAGTTCCACTATTCCGGAATAGTCGTACTATTATTTGCGCTCGGAACTCCTCTCCTAAGCCACTTGCCAATCAGACAAAAAAGGGCGGGGGGTTTTTATAAACCCTCCCGCCCCAAAGGTGTGGGGACGCAACAAGACCACACCTCTGCTCGATCGTTCGAAAATACTACCGGTGGGCAGTATTGTACCCGTGCTTGCGCAAACAGCTTGGGTGATAGATTTTGCGCAGACCCTCATATGTTGAAACCCGTGTCCGGCATTGCTGCGGCAGATTCAGGCGTGGCGCATTGTTGGCGACACATTTTGATGTATAGCCGCGCACCACACCTGAACGCGTGCGAAACGCCTTAAAACATTTCTGCGGAATCGCGGCCCGACGGTTCGGTACAACTCGGCGATCACGCGGTTCAAACACACCACGGCGATGCGGCGTAACCACACCATGACGGCGCGTCACATGGGGCTGAACGACCTGCGGTTGGTTGTTTCTGTTCCCCTCGATCACCCGACCAATAATATAGAGCGCCGCCAACCCTTGCAGAACGCGCACACCTTCGCTTGGTTTGGCCATTGCGGGCGTTGCGCCAAAAGAAGTCAGCGCCATAGTGGCGGCAAGTGCGCCGGCCAAAAATTTCGTGGTGCGTTTCGTGGTCGGTTTTTGTGACAATGTCATGTCGTTTCCTTTCAAACTGGGCCAGCACACAGAATGTGTAACCGGTAGCGATGAAACGAACTTGGCTGGAGGGGGGGGGCTAAACAATAACGCCCGATTGTTATCCAATAACACAGACGAGATGCATGCTTGTTATTGAATAGCATTCGGTTTTTCGTCATGTTCACTGGTATGATGAAAAAACTTATCCTGATATTGGCCCTTATGGCCGCTTCGCCTGCCAGTGCATCTTGCTATGCTGATTACAAAGCAAAGCAGGACAATCCTTTGCGCCTGCACTATGGTATTATTGAATTGCCAGACACAGCTTGCACAAAACAAGCCGCTAAGGCACAAATCAGTCAACGCATATCAGCAGATGGCTGGAAACTATTGCGCGTTCTGTCGGTTTTTCAGGCAGATGGGCTTGGCGAAAGGAAAAGCAGTGCCGGAAAATACTTCCTCCGCTACTGAAACACGGATCACCGGATCAAAAGTGGTTGCCATCGGCATTGCCACGATTGTTTTGATCCTGTTGGTGGCCGCCGTTTTGCTGTTCATGAACCTGCCGGACGCCAATGCGTTTAACGCGCGGGTCGAGCAGATTTTCACCGAAAACAATGACCTGACCAACAATGCCGAAATCAAGCTGTTGGAAATTCTGGCCCAATCGGGCACCTCTTTTTCAGACACGCTGACATCTTATCGCATGGTGATTTTCGTGTTGCTGGTGTTTGCCACCTCATTGCTATTGGCGGCCTTGGTGTTTTTGGTCACCATCATCGCGCTAAACAAACGCATGGGCGAGATCGAGCGCACGGGCATTCAGGTGTCCTCCTTGTTGATCAGCCGCGAGGAAAACACAGTCTATTTGAACAATATGGAATTCAAGCTAACCGAAGCTGCAATCGAAACCCTGTCGGTTTTGGCCGAGGCCCGCATGGACGAAGAACTGCTGTCGGGCAGCGAGATCGAGGGCGTGATCTCGGGCCGTCCGGCATCCGATTGCGACGAAGCCGCAGGCGCCACCCGCATCAAACGTCTGCGCGATTCACTGGGCAACCAGATGGTCAGCGAATTGCTGGTCAAAAACATCGCGCGCCGTGGCTATATGCTGTCGATTGATAAGGACGTGATCAAAATGGTCTAGCGGTGCTATTCGCCCGCCGTGCCATTGCTTTGCAAGGCGGCCAATTGATCCAGAATACTTGCGTAGTTCTCGACCCCTTGTGCGCCGGTCACCAGATGCTGGCGCTCGAAAATCATCGCGGGAACACCCTTAACGCCCTGATCAACCCAGAATTTTTCGGCTTGGCGCACGTCTGACGCAAACCGTTGGTCCTGTAAAACGACCAAAGCCTCGGCGCGATCAAAACCGTTGTCAGCTGCAATATCTGCTAGAATTTCATCATCCGACAAATCACGCCCTTCTGTGAAATGCGCGCCAAACAGTGCTTGTTTCATTTCATGCATTCGCCCCAGCGTTCCCGCCCAATGCAACAACTGATGCGTATTGAACGTATTGTGCATACGCCCGTCGTCGGCAAAATTAAACTCAAAGCCAAGCGACGCCCCAAGGTCGGTAAGTTGGCGGCGGTTCTGAGCTGATTCCTCCGCACTCGCGCCATATTTTTCCGCAATATGCTCGCGAAGGTTTTGTCCTTCAGGCGCCATTTCGGGGTTTAACTCAAAAGGCTGCCAATGGATTTCATGCGCGACGCCTTTCGCCTCTAACGCCGCGGCCAGTTGCCGATATCCAATAATGCACCAAGGGCACATCACGTCTGAAACGATATCAATGCGCAAAGGGGGCGTCGATGTATTCATGAGCTTTCCTATTCGGTCAAGGCGAGCATACGACACTATTTTCCAGAACGCGGCGTGTCAAACAACCAATTGAGAAACCCGAGACGGAATGGAGCCACATCAGTTGGGGTGGAAAGTAGGGCTTTATGCGCTCGATCTGTGTTTCTGAAAGCCAATAGAGAGACGACATTTGCAGGTCCTCCTGCATCGGTTGAATCAGAAATCAAACCATTTGGGGCGGCGATCAATGAAACACTCTTCTAGAATATCTTCCTGACCTCGCTGACCACGGTTGTCGGGCTTGGCCTGCTGTTGTTTGAGACCAGCCTGGCGTTTGGCCGGACCACAGCCACGGTTTTGGCCCGTTCTTGGCATCCGCGATGTTCCTGATCCTGCATGACATGGGCTTGATACAGCGCAAGTTTTCTGAATCGGAAAACTCGTAAAGGTTATATCGCAAAGATTTCCGGCGGTTTCTTTATCACTTGTATTCTGCCAAAGGCTTGCCCAAAAAGCTACAGGCAGGATACCTTCATGACAATAGATGTGATCCTGTACGCAGTATTTTCTACGTTCGCCACGCCGTTTCCTACCGGGATTTGGAGGAGATTATGGCTGAGCGTGGCGTCAAAGTTGACCACGCAATACTGAATAGGTGGGGTGTGAAATATTCGCCGAAGATCACCCAAAAACACTTCTAGAACGTACAGCACTTGCCTAAATATTCATCAAGCCCCCTAAAAACGCTCCAATTTTAGGTCTTTTGAAAACACAGCCACTTTTAAGCTGCCTTAAACTTGTGTTGAGGTGGAAAAGCTATCTACCTGAAACAGATTTCCCCATCAGGGCCGATATATTGAAACACTTACACATTGTAGTTGTTGACCCGAATAAAGAGCGTGCGTTTCTGATCGTCGATGGGCTGGCGGCAACGCCCGATTACAAAGTTACCGTAATTGGCGAAACCCATGGGTTGGCTCGCCAATTCATGGCCTTGAAACCGGACATTATACTTATAGATCTTCAAGACCCGTCCCGCGACAGTTTCGAGCAAATTATCGCGGCTTCGGGCGCGGCAGATCGCCCTGTAGCGATGTTTGTTGATCATAGCGATCAACATATGATGCGCGCCGCAATCGACGCTGGTGTCAGCGCCTATGTGGTGGACGGTCTGCGCAAGGATCGCATCACCCCCGTGTTGGAAACGGCCATTGCGCGGTTTCACAAATTTCAGCGGACTCAAAAAGAACTGGAAACCACAAAGGCCGCACTGGCGGAACGCAAAACGATAGATCGCGCCAAAGGCTTGTTGATGAAAGCCCGTGGTCTGACCGAAGAAGATGCCTATGCCCTGTTGCGAAAGACCGCAATGGATCAAGGGCGGCGCGTTTCCGATGTGGCCAATGGGTTGGTGATCGCGGCGGGTCTGTTGTTATGACGCGGCCCGTAAACATTGGGTTTGTGCCCTTGACCGATGCCGCGCCGCTGATCGTCGCCGTCGAAATGGGTTTTGCCGAAGAGGAAGGGCTGGATGTCAATTTGCTGCGCGAACAAAACTGGGCCACAATCCGCGACAAGCTCTCTTATGGAGTGGTGGATGCGGCCCATGTTTTGCTACCTATGGCGATCGGCATATCCTTGGGCCTTGCGCCCACAAAGACCCGCATTGATTTCCCTTTGGTTCTGAACATGAACGGCAATGCCTTCGTGGCGAGCCCAAATCTGACCACTGCTTTATTGGAAAATGGCAACCAGTTGGGCAACGCCCGTGCCTTTGGCAATGCTCTCATTAAACTGTCTCGCAGCCAACCTATTCGTGTTGCGGTGCCTTTTTTGCAAAGCATGCATGTTACGATGTTGCGCCACCTGATTACGCAGTTGGGCGGGCTACCTGAGGATGTTTTCGATTTCCTCGTGTCCTCGCCCTCTAAGATCGAGCAGCTTTTGACAGATGGCGACGTGGACGGGTTTATGGTTGGTTCACCTTGGGCCAGCCATGCGGTTGAAAACGGAGCAGGCCACCTGATGCTCACCTCGAATACGATTTGGCAAGGTGCGCCGGAAAAGGTGTTGGGGATGCGCTATGATTGGCTAGAGGACAATCGTGATACCGCGATGCGCCTGACCCGGGCGGTTTATCGCGCCGCAAACTGGGCCGCGCGGAACCCAAATTCTGGCGTCGTCAGTGAGATCCTTTCGCGCCCACAATATTTGAACGTGTCATCTAGTATCATCGAAAATAACCTTCTAGGCGACACCGTGATGGCCACGAGTGGCCAAACTCAGCATGACCCACTCGCATTGCAATTGGACGCCAAGCGGATCGGCTTTCCTTGGCAAAGCGCCGCGGCTTTTGTCGCGGCGCAAAACGCGCCCTATTGGAATATCGATCCCACGCTTGCGAAAACCGTTGCCCACGAAATATGTCGACCAGACATTTATCGCCAAGCATTGGAATCGGCCAACGCCCCGCTCCCCTCTGCAAATCAAAAGGTCGAAGGCAGCTTGCATTCAACAACCGAAGTGCCCGGCATGAACAATCCTATATTGGGGCCAGATGCCTTTTTCGATGGCAAAATATTCGACCCTGCCTAAAATTTGTGCAGTGAATGAACGACAGGGCCGTTGACCTATCAATTTTCCCTGCCTAAACTCTAGTCTACTACGACAACGAAGTCGCTAGTTTTGCCCATGATTTGGGCCTTCACCAAGCAATGCCGCTTTATCCAAGTGCACAGTGCAATTTGCCCTGTCGCGTTTTGATAAGCGGCTTTTTCATTTTTTGGAGTATACGAATGCGACTGAAATCCCTCTTAATCTCAACTGCCATCAGCGCCTTGGCCGCTTTCCCTGCATTGGCTGAAATGTTGGATGTTGAAAAAGACGAGCTGAAATTTGGCTTTATCAAACTAACTGACATGGCCCCCTTGGCGATTGCCTATGAAAAGGGTTTCTTTGAGGATGAAGGCCTGTTCGTCACAATCGAGCCACAGGCCAACTGGAAGGTTCTGCTGGACGGCGTGATTGACGGCACTCTAGACGGCGCGCATATGCTCGCGGGGCAACCGCTGGCAGCGACCATCGGCTTTGGCACTAAGGCCCATATCGTGACACCGTTCTCAATGGATTTGAACGGTAACGGCATCACCGTATCCAACACGATTTGGGACGAGATGAAACAGTATGTTCCCAAAGATGACGACGGCAAACCGGTCCACCCGATTTCTGCCGCAGCGCTAAAACCAATTGTTGAGCGCTACAAAGACGAAGGCAAACCGTTCAACATGGGCATGGTTTTCCCTGTTTCGACCCATAACTATGAACTGCGCTATTGGTTGGCGGCCGGCAATATTCACCCCGGATTTTACACAGCTGACAATGTGTCAGGCCAAGTGGACGCAGATGTGTTGCTCTCTGTGACCCCCCCCCCGCAAATGCCATCGACCATGGAGGCGGGCACTATTTTGGGTTATTGCGTTGGTGAACCTTGGAACCAGGCCGCCGTGTTCAAAGGCATCGGCGTACCGGTCATCACCGACTATGAAATCTGGAAAAACAATCCTGAAAAAGTATT
>DEIK01000003.1 GCA_002352425.1 Rhodobacteraceae bacterium UBA2776 | reverse complement strand
CGCGTGCAGGTTGAGCACACCGTCACCGAAGAAGTCACCGGCATCGACATCGTCCAAGCCCAAATCAAAATCGCCGAAGGTAAACCCCTGCCCGAGGCCACAGGCAAAGCCGATCAATCCGAGGTCCGCCTGAACGGTCACGCCCTACAGTGCCGCATCACCACGGAAGATCCGCAAAACAACTTTATCCCTGATTATGGCCGTATCACGGCGTATCGCTCGGCCACCGGCATGGGCATTCGTCTGGACGGCGGCACGGCCTATGCGGGCGGCGTCATCACACGGTATTACGACAGTCTGCTGGTGAAAATTACCGCCCACGCCCAAACGCCCAGCGCTGCAATTGCGCGGATGGATCGGGCGCTGCGCGAATTTCGGGTGCGCGGCGTGTCGACCAACATCGCCTTTGTCGAGAACCTGCTGCAGCACGAAACGTTTCTGGACAACACCTACACCACCAAATTTATTGATAACACGCCGGACCTGTTCAAGTTCTCAAAACGCCAGGACCGCGCCACTAAAATTCTGACCTATCTCGCCGACATCACTGTCAACAAACACCCCGAAACTGTTGGACGTCCCGAACCCTCGGCACAGGTCAAAATCCCACAAGCCCCAGCCCCCGTTGGCGAACCAATAAAGGGCACTCGCAATCTGCTGGACGAGCAAGGCCCGCAAGCCGTGGCCGACTGGATGGCCGCGCAAAAACAACTGCTGTTGACCGACACCACCATGCGCGATGGGCACCAATCCTTACTGGCCACCCGTATGCGTTCTATCGACATGATCCGTGTGGCACCGGCCTATGCCGCCAACTTGCCACAACTGTTTTCGATGGAATGCTGGGGGGGGGCGACCTTTGATGTGGCCTACCGGTTCTTACAGGAATGCCCGTGGCAACGGCTGCGCGATCTGCGCCGCGCCATGCCCAACGTGATGAGCCAAATGCTGCTGCGCGCCAGCAACGGGGTTGGCTACACCAATTACCCCGACAATGTGGTGCAAGAATTCGTGCGCCAAGCGGCCAAAAGCGGCGTTGACGTGTTCCGCGTGTTTGACAGTCTGAACTGGGTTGAAAACATGCGCGTGGCGATGGACGCCGTGGTCAAGGCCAACAAGGTTTGCGAAGGCACAATCTGCTACACCGGTGACATCCTGAACCCTAATCGCGCCAAATACGACCTAAAGTATTACGTCGCAATGGGCCATGAGCTAAAGTCCGCTGGCGCCCATGTCTTGGGCCTCAAGGACATGGCAGGCTTGCTAAAACCCGCCGCCGCCTCCGTGTTGGTCAAAGCCCTAAAAGAAGAGGTCGGCCTGCCGATCCACTTCCACACCCACGACACATCCGGGATCGCGGGCGCCACCATCTTGGCCGCCTCCGAGGCGGGCGTTGACGCGGTTGACGTGGCGATGGATGCATTTTCCGGCGGCACCTCGCAAGCCTGCCTTGGCTCGGTGGTCGAAGCCCTGCGACACACCCCACGTGATACCGGCATCGACATCGGCCATGTGCGCCAGATTTCGGACTATTGGGAAGCCGTGCGCGCACAATATGTGGCCTTCGAAAGCGGCCTCGCGGCCCCCGCGTCCGAGGTTTACCTGCACGAAATGCCCGGCGGCCAGTTCACCAACCTTAAGGCCCAAGCGCGTTCCTTGGGGTTGGAGGAACGCTGGCACGAAGTGGCACAAACCTACGCCGACGTGAACCAAATGTTTGGTGACATCGTCAAGGTAACGCCGTCGTCCAAAGTGGTCGGTGACATGGCTCTGATGATGGTCTCCCAAGGGCTAACCCGTGACCAAGTTGAAGACCCCGATGTGGATGTCTCCTTCCCCGACAGCGTCATCGACATGATGCGCGGCAATCTGGGACAACCTCCCGGTGGCTTCCCTCCGGCCTTTATCGACAAGGTCCTCAAGGGTGGCAAACCCGACACAACCCGCCCCGGCGCGCATCTGAAACCCGTCGATCTAGAAAAAACCCGCACTGCTCTGTCTGAGAAGCTCGAAGGCTTCAAAGTCGATGACGAGGACCTGAACGGCTACTTGATGTACCCCAAGGTGTACCTCGATTACATGGGCCGCCACCGCCAATATGGCCCCGTCCGTACCCTGCCAACACGGGCCTTTTTCTATGGCATGGAAGCGGGCGAAGAAATCACCGCTGAAATCGACCCGGGCAAAACACTGGAAATCCGCCTGCAAGCCATCGGCGAAACCAATGTGGATGGCGACGTAAAGGTGTTCTTCGAGTTGAACGGCCAACCCCGCAGCATCCGCGTGCCAAACCGCCTGATCAAATCGCAAACCGTGCAACGGCCCAAAGCCGAACAAGGCAACCCAAACCACATTGGCGCGCCCATGCCGGGCGTGGTGGCAACCATTGTTGTCACAGTCGGCCAAAAAGTGCTCGAGGGCGATCTGCTGCTGACCATAGAAGCGATGAAAATGGAAACCGGTATCCACGCCGAACGCGACGCTGTGGTCAAAGCGGTGCATGTGCAGGCCGGTGGACAGATCGACGCAAAAGACCTGCTGGTGGAAATGGAATAATACCAGCGCCCCACGCACCAATCAAACAACCCAGCAAAGGCGGGGCATTCGCCCTGCCTTTTCATTTTGACACCCCCCTCTGCACTTTGACAACCCTTGCCTCATACGTGATGCTGAACACGCAACAGGAGAACTCCAATGACAATCGCAATCACCCCTCTTTATGCGGGCATCATCGCCCTGCTTTTCATCTATCTCAGCTATCGCGTGATCATCGTACGACGCGGTGACCGGATTTCACTGGGCGATGGTGAACGCCCCGACATGGCCTACCGCATCCGTGCCCAAGCCAATTGCGCTGAATATGCGCCCCTCGGCCTGATCCTGCTGTTGATGACCGAATTGCAAGGCGCACCGGTGTGGGTGGTGCATTTGCTGGGCCTTATGCTGGTGATTGGCCGCCTTATGCACAGTTGGGCCTTCAGCCAACGACCTCACAACCTCAAGGCCCGTACCTATGGCATGATGCTGACGCTGGCTATGATCACATTCAGCGCAATCGCCAACATCGGCCACGCCCTGTTCTAGGAACGGCGCAGAAACCACTCGACAACCAGAAAATTTGGCACCCAGCACATCCACGCCAGATAAATTGACGCTTCGGTGTAACTAAACCCGGCCCCAATGAACCCAAGTAAATAGAGCCGCAAAGTAACCGCCGCAAACGTCAATGCAAAAGAGCGGATCATCCAGCGGCGATGGTCCGCAAATCGCCGCGCCATAGCCAATCGAGCCGCATTTACCGTGACACCAACCCAAAAGATCGCAAGCAAGCCAAATCCAACGCTTGCAATGATCCCTCCCGCTGCGCCTAACGCGACGACAAACCCCGCGCCGCCTGCGGTCAAAATGCTTAAAACATAGATTCTGCCAACCCAACGATGCACAGTTGGGTTTTTGGCCCGAAATTGCGCAAAGAACTGCACAGCTCCCAGCGCCAACGCGATAGAGGCTCCACCAATATGTAGCACAAAAGCCAGCCAGCGTTGGGTCAAATGACCTGACATCTCGGGGAACGACAGGGGCATTCCCAAAGGGATGATGCGTAACGTAGTCAGTGCCACAAGGATGCTTAGCACCACCATTGTCCGGAGTGGTATTTTTGATTTTGTCATAGCGGTTCCGATCTCCATGTTGACACTGTCAAGATACCCCACCTACCCTTTCAAAGTTGACACTGTCAAGCCGTATGTTATCCTGCCCCATGACCGAACAAAAACGCCACCACCACCACGGAAATCTGCGCGAAGCCCTGATCACAGCGGGGTTGGAACTGATGGAGCAAGGCGGACCAGACGCCCTTTCCTTGCGCAAATGCGCCAAACGCGCGGGCGTGTCCCACGCCGCTCCGGCCCATCATTTTAATGGCTTGGTCAGCCTACAAGCAGCCATTATCGCCCGTGGGTACCAAAAATTCTCGGCCTCCATGCGCCGCGCTGCGGATCAGGCCGACGCCGCGCCACAGGCCCAACTCAACGCCATCTGCGCGGGCTACATCGACTTTGCCCGCAGCCACACTGCAGTCTTCAAATTCATGTTTCAACCGCACAACAACGACTCGCAAACGCTGGACGCGACCACGCAAGAAGAGCTGGACCGCGACTCAATGGCCTCCTACCAAATCCTGCGCGATGCCTGCGCCCCTTTTGAACACAATGATGCACAAGGAGTTAGCACCGAAATCATGGTCTGGTCGCTGGTGCATGGTTACGCCATGCTGTTTTGCGCACCCGGCAAAACCGAGAGCCCTTCGGGACCAATCCCAGAATTCAGCCAAATCCTGCCAAAATTGAAATTGAAAACCAATATCACCCCATAGGCCGGATTATTTTTGTAATTGGCCGCATTTTACCCTTGCGGCCCGTCAAACCGTCGCTATATATCGCCAGACCATTTGGTTAAGCGGGCGTAGCTCAGGGGTAGAGCATAACCTTGCCAAGGTTAGGGTCGAGAGTTCGAATCTCTTCGCCCGCTCCAAATGGAAACTAGGCGCACATAGCGGCGCTTGTCACAGGCCATCCGCATCACAATGCGGATGGCCTTTGTGATTCCAGAACTGTTTTTCGCTTCACACAGAGGACAAAAGATTTTGGCATTACACCTGCCCTGCACCCGCCAAAAAATGCTCAAGAGGTTCGGGCGTACTTTCTGCGGGCATCACGTTCAATCGCCCACCTCAACTCCATTTCCGCGAGCTTTGCCATCTCGCGTTTTCGAACTGCGGGTTCTTTTGCCATTTGCAAAACCAATCGCTGCGCATCCAGCGCCTTTTTCAACTCAATTTCACGCGGCACCACACCCGCATCCGCCATAATTCGAAAACCGATCGCCTCGACACCAACACCCGGCTGATTATTCAAAGGTTTGCCCGCCCCCTCAAGGTCGTCAAGCTGCCCTTCGGCTTGGGCTTTGCGGATTTGATGGTCCGCGAGTTCACGCCACTTCATATCGGTCGCTTTCTATGAAAATGCCTTACGGTTGCGTATTGCATCTTACTGGCAGGCCGCAAATCTGTCAACTCAGTTGACGAATTGCGTCTCCCACGAAATTTGCTGTATAAAGGGCGCAATCATGGTCAAAGAAAGCCCGCGCCAATGTCAAACCTCACGCCTGATGAGCAACTTTATGCGGGCCTTCAACTGACCCGCCCGCTCCTAAGAAACATCACATCCAGAGTTGAGGCTGACTTGGCCGGCACTGGTGTGACGGTTGGCCAGCGCGCCATCTTGGAGGTTTTGCTGACACAAAAACAGCTTACCGCGCCAGAGCTTACAAAACAGCTTCAAGTGACGCGGCAATTCGTGGGGCGCGAACTGAAGGCGTTGCTGGACAAAGGGTTTGTCGAAACAAAGCCCAACCCAAAGCATCTGAACTCCAGTTTCTACAGCCTGAACGCACAAAGCCGGGATATCATCACAGATATTCGGACACAGGAAACCGAACGGATCCGTGGTTTTGCGTTACAGTTCACACCCGCAGAAATTGCTGCATTTTACAAAATCCAATGCGCAATGAACCAAGAGTTTTCACCAGATTGACCCAGTAGATGCAGCGGCCTGTGGAAGCGCTAAAAGGCTTTGAAAGTCAGCGTGGTTAAGGATCGCTTGATGCCTTTGATATCCAGCAATTGATCCGAAATGTATTTCCCGACATCCTGACCCTCGGGGATATACAGTTTTAGCATCAGATCGTAATCGCCTGACGTGGAATGCAGTTCCGAATGGATTTCACGTGCAATGATCTCTTTGGCGACCTTAAAGGTTTTGCCTGGACGACAGCGCAATTGAACAAATACACAAATGGACATGGTGATCTCCGAAATTTAAGGGCTGGCGCAAACTTGACACGAAACCCACCCCCGCCACAAGAAGCGACGCGTTACAAAATATAGTCCGTAAGCGAGAGGGTTGAAATGTCGACATCCACTAGGGTGATATAGCGCTGATCTTCGACACTACTGCCCGTGGAGGCGGTGTAGCTTAGATAGATCACAGCATCGCCCCCCTCTTGGACAACATTAAATCCGACAGTCAGGTTGTCATAGTTGCCCGCCGGATTGTCAGTGAAAACCGTGGAGGCGCCGAGTTCAAGGCTGGTGACCTGAGGCTGGCTCTGTGAGCCATCCGTCTGTTTATTGACTCAAAAGGAGCCCCTCGGCGAGGCAATTGGAGCAGGCAACGGGCATAATGCACCCCTTATTGCGTTCAGCAATGGTAGCTTGCCCTGTGAGACCACTCCGACCCTGGGCTGAACAGAGCGCGCGCACTTAAGTTCTTAGCCGCAGCTAAACACGCGCCCAAACCATGCAAAATAGCCCCACATCCCGTTGATAACGTCACTTGGTCTTGGATTTACCCCCCGCCCCGCCTATAGAGACGCTGACACCTACGGGCACCACTAGCGGAGACCATCATGCGCACAGCGAAAATCACGCGAAAAACCGCGGAGACCGACATCACAGTTGAAATCAATCTGGATGGCAGCGGCGTTTACGACAATCAAACCGGTGTTGGGTTCTTTGACCACATGCTGGACCAACTGTCGCGCCACTCGCTGGTGGATATGACGGTACGCGCCAAGGGGGATTTGCACATTGATGACCACCACACGGTCGAGGATGTGGGGATCGCGCTGGGTCAAGCCTTGGCTGCGGCCGTGGGTGATAAAAAGGGCATCCGTCGTTACGGCGAATGCCACCTGCCTATGGATGACGCCCAGGTGCGTTGTGCGCTGGACCTGTCGGCACGGCCATTCTTGGTTTGGAATGTTGACATGCCGACAGCCAAAATCGGCACCTTTGACACCGAACTTGTGCGCGAATTCTTTCAGGCACTGGCGACGCAGGGCGGCATCACGCTGCACATTGACCAGTTGCACGGCTTCAACAGCCACCACATTGCCGAAGCCGCATTCAAAGCCGTGGCGCGCGCCTTGCGGATAGCGCTGGAAACCGATCCGCGCAAATCGGATGCCATCCCATCGACCAAAGGGAAGCTGTAATTGCTAACGGTTCTAATCGACTACGAAAGCGGCAATCTGCATTCGGCTGAAAAGGCGTTTCAGCGCATGGCCGTCGAGGCCAATGCGGGCGAGGTGCTTGTCACTTCGAACCCTGATGATGTGCTGCGGGCCGACCGGATCGTCTTGCCAGGTGATGGCGCCTTTCCGGCCTGTAAGGCCGCGTTGTTTGACCATTCCGGCCTGTTTGAAGCCACCCGTGAGATGGTGATCAACAAGGGCCGCCCGTTTTTGGGCATTTGTGTGGGTATGCAAATGATGGCCACATGGGGACGCGAATATCAAGACACCAAAGGGTTTGACTGGATTGGCGGCGAGATCGTGAAAATCGCGCCCAAAGACAAGTCCCTAAAGGTGCCACATATGGGTTGGAACGATCTGGTGATCGACAGCCCGCATAAGGTGCTTGAGGGTGTGGCGACAGGCGATCACGCCTATTTCGTGCACAGCTATAAGTTCGAGGTCGCCAATCCGGCACAGCGTTTGGCGCATGTGGATTATGGCGATGCCGTCACCGCCATCATCGGGCGCGACAACATGCTAGGGATGCAGTTCCACCCAGAAAAAAGCCAGGGCGCAGGGCTCCGGCTGATTTCAAACTTCTTAAAGTGGGCACCTTAACTTAGTTCAATCGACTCCACGTGCCGCCATTTCGGCAAATCCCCATAACGCAACCTTTTATGGTCAGGGCGTTGCCTTTCATTATCATTTTGGACGAATAGGTTTTGTCACGATCCGGTGCGTAAACCTTGCCGCCTGAGTAATAGCCGTCACCATCTGCAACCATATCCCAGATCAGTTTCCGACCATCGTGTTCCGAGCTTGTCGTCGCACCTTTTGCGTCGAACGATTTGGCCAAAACACCACAGATTTTCGCTCCACATTTCGAAACCTTGATGTACCCATAGTTGCCATTGTCATCAGGCGTGGTTTTCCACGTGCCTTCAACCGGATCAGCAAACGCCGGTGCGGCCAGCGCGAAAATAAACGCAAATATCAGTCCTAGTTTTTTCATTTTGAAATCCTCCCATAGATCATTGCCCCACCCTGCGCAGACTGCGGCAATATGGCAAGACTTACGTAAGGTACCCACATGCGCTTTGCATTTGACCATGCAACGTGCAAAACAGCGGGCAAACAAATGCAGATGAGGTTTGAAACCATGATCCTATACCCCGCGATTGACCTAAAAGACGGAAACTGTGTGCGCCTGATCAAGGGCGACATGACAAAGTCCACCGTGTTCAGCGACAGCCCCGCCACCCAAGCGCGCGCCTTTCAGGATGCGGGTTGTGAATGGCTGCATCTGGTTGACCTAAACGGGGCTTTTGCGGGCGAACCTGTGAATGGGGCAGCGGTCGAGGCGATTTTGGCCGCGACAGACGTGCCCGCCCAACTGGGCGGCGGCATCCGCGATATGGCAACGATTGAACGCTGGGTCGAGCGCGGCATCGCGCGGGTGATTTTGGGCACAATCGCGGTCGAAAACCCCGATCTGGTTCGCGAGGCCGCCCGTGCCTTCCCCGGCAAAGTCGCCGTCGGAATTGACGCGCGCAACGGGCGCGTCGCCACCAAAGGCTGGGCGCAGGAAACCGACGTGATGGTCACCGATCTGGCCAAATCATTCGAGGACGCCGGCGTGGCCGCGATCATTTACACCGACATCAACCGCGACGGCGCGATGCAGGGACCAAACGTGCAGGCCACCGCCGATCTGGCCAACGCGGTCAACATTCCGGTGATTGCGTCTGGCGGGGTTAGCTCGATGGCCGATCTGGACGCATTGCGCGATTGCGGCGCAGCGTTGAACGGTGCCATTTCGGGGCGCGCGCTTTATGATGGGGCGATTGATTTGGGTGAGGCCCTAAAGCGGCTGAATGGTTAGCCTTCTTGGCCTGTTCTTACTGGCCTTTTCGGCAGCAACATTGTTGCCGGGGGGATCAGAGGTCGCCTTTTTGGCCATGGCCAGCCAATCAGGACACACAGCGCTCGTGCTTTTGATCACCGTCAGCCTTGGAAATATCCTTGGCTCGGTGCTGAACTACTGGCTGGGCCGCGCAGCGCTGCACTATCAGGACCGCCCCTGGTTTCCGGTGTCAAAACCCACACTTGCCAACGCACAACGCTGGTTTAAACGGTGGGGACCGTGGTCCGTTTTGCTGGCCTGGGTGCCCGTCATCGGCGATCCGATCACAGTGGTCGCGGGGGTGCTTCGCCTGAATTTCTGGGTCTTTCTGATCTTGGTCAGCCTGTCAAAAACGCTGCGGTATATGGCGTTGCTTGGGGTGGTGAGGTTTTTTGCGGGCCTCTAACACCGCCCCGTTGCCCGCAAAATGGCCCCAAAAATCAAACGCGAATTACCTAGCCATAAGACGCCAGAACGCCTAAAAAGACCCCAAACACCCGAAAAAGGCCAGTCATGCTGAAAACCCGCATCATCCCCTGCCTAGATGTCGCCGATGGCCGCGTCGTAAAAGGCGTGAATTTCGTTGATTTGATCGACGCGGGCGACCCCGTTGACGCCGCCAAAGCCTATGATGCGGCGGGGGCGGACGAGCTGTGCTTTCTAGATATCAAAGCCACCGTTGAAAACCGCGGCACCTTGTTTGATCTGGCCACCCGCACCGCTGAACATTGTTTTATGCCGCTGACCATCGGCGGCGGGGTGCGCAACTCGGATGATGTGCGTAATTTGCTGTTGGCGGGCGCCGACAAAGTGTCGTTCAACTCGGCCGCTGTGGCCAACCCTGACGTAATCGCGGATGCGGCCAACCATTTTGGCAGCCAGTGCATCGTGGTGGCGATTGACGCCAAAACCGTGTCGCCCGGCAAGTGGGAAATCTTCACCCACGGCGGACGCGAGCCCACAGGCATCGACGCGGTGGAATTCGCCAAGCTGGTGGTGTCCAAAGGCGCGGGTGAAATCCTGCTGACCAGCATGGACCGCGACGGCAC
>DEIK01000111.1:12840-25209 GCA_002352425.1 Rhodobacteraceae bacterium UBA2776 | reverse complement strand
CATCAAATCAGGCGAGGCATTGCCCCTATGAATATGGATGGAATCGACCGTAACCTGCTGCGCGCTTTGGCGAAAGACGCGAGCGTTAGTGCGGGCGCTTTGGGCCGTCGCTTTGGCCTTAGCCAACCGGCCGCATGGCGTCGGATCAAGCGATTGCACGACGCGGGCTTGATCAAAGGGCGCCGTGTAGTGTTGAACGCCGAGGCCGTCGGGTTTGGCGTTACTGTGTTTTTGGGCGTGAAACTCGCCACCAAGGGCCGTGTGTCGCTCGATGATTTTGAGCGCGCCGTCACCGCCATTCCCGAGGTGCAAACCGTGCAGCATGTGTTGGGCCTGTATGACTACCGCTTGCGTGTGGTGGCGCGGGACATTTCCGATTTTGAACGTGTGCTGCGTCGTCGGGTCATGACCTTGCCAGGTGTTGGCGATGTCGAGGCCAACGTGTTGTTGAGCGAGGAGCGAAGACCAGGGCCGCTGGGTTAAAACCCCTTGTGCGACTCTGGTCAAACCGTCAGATTGCACAGGACCAATTTACAAAGGAAATCCCATGTCAGCCCTTTTGCCCGATGTCGATCCCGGTGGAATGCTCGAATTTTCCGTGGTGTTCACGGACCGCTCCCTAAACCACATGTCCGCCGCTTTTCAGGGCGTGATGCGCGATATCTCATCAACCCTCAAGGATGTCTACAACGCCGATCATGCCGTCGTTGTTCCAGGTGGCGGCACCTACGCAATGGAAGCCGTGGCGCGGCAGTTTGCGACAGGTAAAAAAGCCCTCGTTGTGCGCAACGGGTTTTTCTCGTTCCGCTGGTCGCAGATATTCGAGATGGGCAGCATTCCCGCCTCTGAAACTGTGATGATGGCGCGGCGTGTAGGCAACGCTGTTGACGCGCCATTCGCACCCGCGCCGATCGCCGACGTGGTGGCCCGCATCAAAGACGAGCAACCAGATGTGGTCTTTGCCCCGCATGTGGAAACGGCCTCGGGCATCATCTTGCCGGACGATTATCTAAAAGCCATCAGCCAAGCGGTGCATGCACATGGCGGACTGTTTGTTCTGGACTGTATTGCGTCAGGTTGCGCGTGGGTTGATATGAAAGACTGCGGCGTTGACGTGCTGATTTCCGCGCCACAAAAGGGCTGGTCGGCGCAGCCATCGGCGGGCCTTGTGATGATGAACGACACGGCGCATGCGCGCGCCAAAGACAGCGTTTCCACCAGCTTTGCGGTTGATTTGGGCAAATGGCTGACCATCATGGAGGCCTACACCAATGGTGGTCATGCCTATCACGCGACCATGCCCACGGACGCGCTCAAGGCATTTCGCGACACCATGTTTGAAACCCGTGACTATGGGTTTGATAAATTGCGTGATGCGCAATGGGAGCAGGGCGATCGTGCGCGCGCCATGCTCAAAGAGCGCGGCATCAAATCGGTGGCGGCAGATGGCTTTGGCGCACCGGGTGTCGTGGTCAGCTACACCACTGACGCCGAGGTGCAAACCGGCAAGAAATTCGCAGCCCTTGGCATGCAGATCGCCGGCGGTGTGCCATTGATGTGCGACGAGGGGCCGGAATTCAAATCCTTCCGGCTTGGGCTGTTCGGGTTGGACAAACTCTATGACGTTGATGCCAGCGTGGCGCGGCTGACGACAGCGCTTGATCAGGTTTTCTAGGCTAGAATTTTTTGCAAAAACCCTGACAGATCATCTGTGTGGTGATGGACATGTGGCGCTGGCTCTGATGGGCTTGGCGCCACATGCACACATTGCATCCCCATCTCGTGCGGCGCGGACAGGTTGCGGGTGTCATCCTCAAACATCGCGCCTGTTTTGGTGTCGATGCCGTCCGTAGCAAACACCTTTTCAAAGGCTTGGCGCTCGGGTTTTGGATGGAAATCGGCATGCTCCACCCCATAGACTGCATCAAAAACACCTTCCAACCCACGCGCCGCCAACACCCGTTCCCCATAGGGAGCCGAACCGTTGGTGTAAACGATCTTGCGGCCTGGCAGATTTTTGATCGCATCCGCCAGCGGGGCATCCTGCTCCAGATGTTCCAGCGAAATTTCGTGTACATGGGTCAAATATGGGGCCGGATCGACATTGTGCTCGCGCATCAACCCCGCCAGCGTGGTGCCATAGCTGTGCCAATAATGCTTGCGCAAATGGTCGGCCTCGGCACGATCAACGCCCAGCATCTCCATGACATATTGGGTCATTTTCACTTCGATTTGATCGAAAAGCCGGGCGCTGGGGTGGTACAGCGTGTTGTCCAGATCAAAGACCCAGTGGCGGACATGTGCGAAATCTTGTTTTTTCATATGCCAGTGTTAGTCCGCGGTGCGGGCGGGATCAACTTGATTGACGGTTGATTGGAGGGGGCGGGCGGGCGTAGGTTGGCAACAACACAATCGGAGACAGGTCCATGAGCGAGATTCGCCCCCCCAATAAAGACGCCTATGCGCTGATCCTTGAGGCAATTGATGTGGGGGTTTACCAGCCCGGTGACCGTCTGGTTGAGTCTGAGCTGGCCGAACGGTTCGGCGTGTCACGTACTCCGATCCGCGAAGCGTTGCAACGGCTGGAAACCCAGACTTTGCTGATCCGTGACGGGCGCAGCCTGATCGTGGGGGCCTTGGATCACAATCAGCTGTCCGAACTCTACGCGGTGCGGGCCGAGTTGGAAGGGTTGGCGGCGCGATTGGCGGCACAATACGGTGTGCCAGAAGAAATTAGGGTGCTGCGCAAAATGATTGAAGCGGATCGCAAGTTGGTTGATGATCCCGAAGCCCTATCGCTGGCCAATCGACGGTTTCACAAGCAAATCCACTTGGCGTCCCACAATCGCTACTTGGTGCAGCAACTTGACTTGGTGCACCGCACAATGGCCTTGCTGGCGACCACATCACTTGCGGTTGAAGGACGCTCTCAAGGGGCGCTGGATGAGCATGACGCAATCGTCAGGGCGATTGAGGCGGGCGACGGGGACGCAGCTTATGCGGCCTTGAAGGAACATATCTCAAAGGCCTTTGAGACGCGGCTTGAGTTGGACGCGGACCAGCCTGAATTTTCGGGCAGCCTATAGGTTCGGGCAGCCTATAGGAGCGGCCGTTCGGGCAACTCTTGCGCGATGGCTTCTCCGGTGCGCTCAAACACCCCATGGGTGGTTTTGTCCCAATAAAATGGCTGGGTTAGCAGCTCATAAATGGCTTTGTAGGCGGCCAATGTCCCCATCGGAAAATAGAAATGCATCGTCGGCACCCAAGGCACCAAAAACCGGTGCTTTTTGTCAGAAACTGCAAACATGCCGACAATGATCGTCACAAGCTCGGATACCAAAAAAACGATGCCAAGCGTCAGAAATGTGCCTGAACTGACGACGTTTTGCATGGGGTGAGTCACGCCAAAGGGGATCACCCAAAACGACCACAATAGCGGTGCAAACAAGAATTGCGACAGGGTTCCGATAAACAGGATCTGCACCCCCATGAATTTCTTGAACCCCAAATCCCGGAGCAATTTGATCGGCGCGCGCATGTGCACAGCCCATGTGATAGCAAAGCCTTTCAACCAGCGGGAACGCTGTTTGACCCAAGGCACGAAGCGGCAATTGGCCTCTTCCTCGGTTGCGGTGTGGACGATTTCGGTGCGGTACCCATGCCGCGCCAACCGGATGCCCAGATCGGCGTCTTCGGTGACGTTGTGGGCGTCCCAACCGCCAAGTTTTTCAAGCGCGTTGCGACGTAAAAACAAGGTGGTGCCGCCCAAAGGCACGGCAAAGCCCAATTGCTCCAAACCGGGCAAAAACACCCGAAACCAAGTGTTGTATTCAACTGTAAAGCAGCGCGACAGCCAGTTGGTGCGCGGGTTATAAAAATCCAAAAGCCCTTGTAAACAAGCCACCTGCGGCCCGCGCTCATGAAAACGGCGCACAATGTGGTGGATCTGGTCAGGGTGCGGCGCGTCTTCGGCATCGTAAACCCCGATGATCGACCCACGGCAAAAATCCAACGCGAAATTCATCGCCCGCGGCTTGGTGCGTACATTGCCCTTTGGCACTTTGATAATACGCACCCAGCTTGGCAAAATGGTGTTGTCCAACGTCTCGCGTGTGGTCTCATCGTCTTCTTCAACCACCAAGCAGATGTCCAACAATTCTTTGGGGTAGTTAATCCGCATTAAGCGGCGGATCAGATGGCCCGCCACCTCGCGTTCTTTGAACAGCGGCACCATGATTGATACCACCGGAAGGCGGAACATTTCGGTCGGCCGTGAGGCGGGCTCGGACAAGTGTGCACGTTGTAAATAAGGGCGTATTTGGCTAAACGAGGTGGCCATTTTTAAACCCATATTCAACACTAACGTCAGAACGGCGATGACCGACAGGATCGTGAAGCTGGCAATCGGCGACAATAAAAAACAGGCCAAAAGCGCGAAGACAAGTGCTGTTGTAAGCCGCAGCAACCGCTTTGGATCCCACTTGCGGCAGCTTTCATGTTCGGCTGTGCGGGTCTCGGCGCGCTCGATTAAGACTTCGCGGTTGGTCTCGATCAAAGCATGCTGAATGTCATATTCCGGCGCGATGGCCATAAGGGCGGAGCCAAGTTCATCCGGATACTGGTCACGCAACACCTCAAACCGGTCCGGCCGCGAAGTGGCAATCACCAACGCGCCACCGATATGTTGCCACGGTACGATATTCTCGGCCAAACAGACCTCAAGGTCGACCATTTTGGCCAGATTGGGGTTTGGCGGCGTCTCTTGTAGATCAACCAGCGTGGCGCCGAACTGTTGGGACAAGGCGCCGAACAACTCGGCCTCGGTGACCATGCCGTGGTTCAACAGAATGTTGCCGATTTGGGTTTCTTCGCGGTTACGTAGGGCCACGGCCCGCATCAAATCCGTTTGCGACAAAGCGCCAGATTGCACTAAAATCTCGCCAATTGGCACGCGCGGGGCACTGGGGCGCTTGATCGCAACCGGGCGCACTGTGTCAGGCACACACAGGCTGGACTGTGGTGTCGGGAAAGTTACGACAACGGGTTGTTTCGACGGCTGCATGATTTCAATCGCACTAGGAAAAGGTTGTCCCCATCCTTGGCAATCATTCTTAACAGGCGGTTAACGCTATAGGGTTTTAGGTGTTTTTCTCAATCAATGTGACAAAACGCTCGAACAAATAGGCGCTGTCATGTGGGCCGGGGCTGGCCTCGGGGTGGTATTGCACCGAGAACACCGGGCGATCCAGCAGGCGGATGCCACAGTTTGAGCCGTCAAACAGCGAGATATGGGTTTCAATCACACCCTCTGGCAGGGTTTGGGCGTCAACGGTGAAGCCGTGGTTCATTGAGGTGATCTCGACTTTACCAGTTTCACGGTCCTTAACAGGGTGGTTCGCCCCGTGATGGCCGTGGTTCATTTTGATGGTTTTGGCACCGACGGCGAGCGCCAGCATTTGGTGACCCAGACAGATACCAAACACCGGAATATCCGCCGCCAAAACTTGCTGGATCATTGGCACCGCATAGACGCCTGTGGCCGCCGGATCACCGGGACCGTTGGACAGGAAAACGCCGTCAGGTTTATGAGCCAGAACCTCTTCGGCGGTGGCTGTTGCGGGCAGCACAGTGACGTCACAGCCAACCGATGCAAGGCTGCGCAAAATGTTGCGTTTTGCGCCAAAATCAATCGCCACAACCTTGTGACCCTTGGTGGTGCGTTTGGTATAGCCCTCGGGCCAAGCCCAACGCATTTCGTCCCATGTATAGGACTGCGCACAGGTCACGGTTTTGGCCAGATCAAGCCCTTCAAGCCCTTGAAACGCACGGGCTTTTGCCACGAGCACCTCGATATCAAAATTCCCATCCGGATCATGGGAAATCGCCACATGCGGCGCACCCTGTTGACGGATCGCGCGGGTCAACCGACGGGTATCAAGGCCGCCAATGCCGATGCGCCCGCGGGCCTTCATCCAGTCGCGCAACTCGTCCGTTGCGCGCCAGTTTGACGGCTCGGTCGGGTCCCATTTCACGACAATGCCCTCGGCCACAGGATCACCGGTTTCGTCATCCTCTGGGGTGATGCCGGTGTTGCCAATGTGGGGGAAGGTGAAGGTCACGATTTGGCCCGCATAAGAGGGGTCTGTCATGATTTCCTGATAGCCGGTCATAGCGGTGTTAAAGCACAATTCGGCTTCGCAATCGCCCGTCGCGCCAAACCCCATTCCGTAAAACAAAGTGCCATCCGCCAACGCAAGGCAGGCTGTAGGTTTTGCAGGATCAATTTGGTAGGCGGCAGCGGACATATCGCGACTCCTTGGCTGAAATCTACCGGAACCTAAGGCGGTGCGCAGGGCGGGTCAAGGCAAAAGGAATTTTAGGTTATATAGCAAAAACAATACCTTAGCATATTCGCGGGCGGTTGTCATACCGGCACTGTCGGGGTAATCTGCGCGTTCGTATATTTTTTCGGCACCTAAGGGATGAGGACACCGGATGACTTTGAGAACTCGACTGACAGAAGCGATGAAAGAGGCCATGCGCAACAAGGAAGCCGATCGGCTTTCGACCCTGCGCCTGATCAATGCAGCGATCAAGGATCGTGACATTGCCCTGCGTGGCACCGACGCTGCCGATGAGGGTGTAACCGAGGACGAAGTTCTTGGTATCCTTGGGAAAATGGTCAAACAGCGCCTTGAGAGCGCCCGCGCCTATGAAGAAGGCGCCCGCCTTGAGTTGGCCGAAAAGGAACGGGCCGAGATCCTGGTGATCGAGGACTTCTTGCCCAAACAATTGACCGAGGACGAGACCACAGCCGCCGTTCAAAGCGCGATTACCAAATTAGGCGCAGAATCAATCCGTGACATGGGCAAAGTCATGGGCGAGTTGAAAGCCAAATACATGGGGCGGATGGATTTCGGCAAAGTCGGCCCAATGGTCAAAGACCAGTTGGGCTAAGCCCAAGTTTAGCAATATGGGTTCCAAATGGGGAATTTCACGCCATTTCCGTTATTCTTGAACATTGGAAATTTCAATCCAACACCGATGGTGTAACCCATATTCTGCCTGATGGTTGTTGCGATCTGATTGTTAAGCAAAAGGTTGGTCAGGCCCCGGTTTGCTTTGTCACAGATGTCGCCACCACCAGCGCGCCTGTGGATTGCACCGTTGGGGACGGCTACAACGGCTTTCGCCTGCGCCCCGGAGCGCAGATAGATCGGGCAGGGCTGATGGCGGCAATGGAAGACGGGTTAACAGATGCTGCAATCAAGGATCGTCTAGACACTTACGCGCGGCAAAACCTCGCCGTGAACGAGGCATTGACCTGTTTGGTGAACGCCACAGCTGGCATAGGCAAGGCCGCCGCCGATCTGGGTGTGCAGACTCGCAGCCTGCAACGTTTGTTGCAGCGTAAAACCGGCAAGTCACCTGTATTCTGGCTGCGATTGGCGCGGGTGCGCCGCACAGCACAGCGGGCAGTGCAGCCAGTAGGCTTGGCCGAATTGGCCTATGACATGGGCTATGCTGATCAACCGCATATGACCCGAGAGTTCCGCCAGTGGTTGGGTGTTACACCACGCCAGGTGCAGCGCGATGCGCGATGGGCATCACAACATTTGGGACGGGGCTACGGCGTCTGAACGGCTGTGCAAATCTCGATCAAAACGCCTTCGGTGAGACGCACATAGGCCGTGGTCTGCCCCCATGGCAATTCTTCAACGCCTTGCACCAATTCAGCCCCCGCTGTGACGGCCTTGGCCAAGGCCGCGGCCACGTCATCCGTTTCGAAAGCGATCTCAAACGACGGGTTGCTCATGGGTTTGATAGCCGGAGATTTACCCAATTGTTGCATCAACGAAATCGAGGAAAACGCCAGTTTGGTGTCCCCCGTGGCCAACTCGCCGTAGTCTTTGCTGTCGTGCAAGAACGCGGTTTCAAACCCAAAGGCAGCATTGAACAGCGCAAGGGTTCGTTCGACATCGTGGACATATAAAATGGTGTAGCGAAAAATCATAACAGGTGCCTTTTGTGGATATGAATCGCCTGATCCTACCCGACAAAAGGCACCGCATTCTTGAAGATTTACGACACTCTGGGCCTAGGGATATTTACGCGCCGCTTTGGCCACAGCGATTTTACCGCCGTTTTTGCTGCTTTGGGCGGTGGCGGTCCATTCGTAAGTATGGCGGCCATTGGGCGGGCAGGGGGATTTATATTTGAACGCCCCTGGGGCGATAACGGATTTGCCCGTATAGGCCACCACGCCGCCGCCGTGATTGTAGCTGCGCACATCGCGGTCCACCAATTTGAAACGGATGTATTTGGTGCCGGCGGGCACATCTTTCAAGGTAAAGCGCGGGTTGGACACACGGTTCGGGTTGCCGTTGTTGCACAGCTTTAGGCCCTTCCAGTCGAAACCAATTTCAAATGCAGACGCCATCGGTGCGCTCAGCACAAGGGTGGCGGCAATGGCGATTGTTGAGAATGTAAAACGCATAATGGACTCCAGATCGTTAAATGAATGCGACCATTGTAGTCTATTTTGGCAATCTCGCCAACACGTCCTGCAATTCACTAAGCAAGATCTTGCGCTCGGCAATGCTGAGGAAGGTGCCGATTTCCACCTCGCGCCCGTTCCCGCGCAGAGTGATGTAGTTTTCGACGGGGCCGGAGTTCAGGTGCATTTTGACCTCGGCCCAATAAGGGTTGGCCTGCCAGTGTTGATCCTCTGTCCGTGGGTTTTGGCGGTGTAACTCCATGTGGTCTGACCAGATCGTCAACGTCTCTAACACGGTGCCGTCTTTGTAGCTGCGTTCGATGAAATACCAGATTGCGCCGACGGCAGCGGCCAAAAACGGCAGCATGAACCACAGATATTTGCTGCCCAGCAAGGATAGCAATGGAATGCTGATCAGGCCTGCCGTAAGCCCGATGAACCACACGAACCCGCGCCGTGTTAACGACCGGTAGGGCCACAGGGACAGCTGGTAAAATGGCGCATCTGTGGCGCGTGCAAAAGAGGCCCCGGAAAAATCCGAGGCCTCGATGTCGTGATATATCTGCCGTTCAAATGGCATGGGCTGTCCCGCTAGTGGCTGTGGCCCTTGTCCCATTCTTCTTGCTTGGCAAGAATTTCGAACGTGTGCTCTGGAGGTGGTGTTGGTAGGGACCATTCCAGCGTGTCAGCATATTCGTTCCAGTAGTTGTCCTCGGTGACCCGACGACCTGCCAGCAATGTGTAGAACACGATGCCGATGAAGAATACGAAGGACGCGAAGGACAGGAAAGCACCCCATGACGACAGGTAGTTCCAGTAGGCAAACGCCTCGGGATAGTCGATATAGCGGCGCGGCATGCCTTGGCGACCCAAGAAGTGCTGCGGGAAGAACGTCAAGTTGGTGCCGATAAAGAACATCGCAAAGTGCAGTTTGCCCGCCCATTCAGGGTACTGACGGCCCGACATTTTGCCGATCCAGAAATAGACACCCGCAAAGATCGCAAACGCGGCCCCCAGCGACATCACGTAATGGAAGTGCGCTACAACATAGTAGGTGTCATGATAGGCACGGTCCAAGCCAGGTTGGCTCAAAACAACGCCAGTCACGCCGCCGATGGTGAACAGGAACAGGAACCCGATGGCAAACAGCATAGGTGTCTCGAACGTCACCGAGCCGCGCCACATGGTGGCGATCCATGAGAAGATCTTAATGCCTGTCGGCACCGCGATCACCATTGTCGCCAACATAAAGTAGCTTTGCTGCGACAGGCTCATACCGACGGTGTACATGTGGTGCGCCCAAACAACGAAGCCCAGAACACCGATGGCCACCAGCGCGTATACCATTGGCAGATAGCCAAACACAGGTTTGCGCGAGAAGGTTGCGATTACGTGTGAGATGATACCAAAGCCCGGCAGAATGATCATGTAAACTTCGGGGTGACCAAAGAACCACAGGATATGTTGGTACAGGATCGGATCGCCGCCACCGGCAGGATCAAAGAAGGTGGTGCCAAAGTTACGATCGGTCAACAGCATGGTGATGCCGCCAGCCAGAACGGGCAGGGACAAAAGGATCAACCAAGCGGTGATAAAGATCGACCAGGCAAACAACGGCACCTTGTGCAGCGTCATACCAGGTGTGCGCATGTTCAGGAAAGTGGTGATCATGTTGATCGCGCCAAGGATACTTGAGGCGCCAGACAGGTGAACCGCAAAGATCGCCAGATCCATCGAGATACCGCCCTCGGAGGTCGACAACGGCGGGTAAAGCACCCAACCAACGCCAGAACCGGCCTGACCATTGCCGCCCGGGGCTAGCAATGATGCAACTCCCAGTGAAACACCGGCAACATACATCCAGAATGACAGGTTGTTCATCCGCGGGAACGCCATATCAGGCGCGCCGATGTGCAGGGGCATGAAATAGTTGCCGAAACCGCCAAACAGCGCCGGAATAACAACAAAGAACATCATCAAAACACCGTGGTAGGTGATCATCACATTCCACAAATGCCCGTTCGGAGTACATTCAGCGGCAGAATCCGCAATGAAACGCGCGCCTTCAAGGCACATATACTGAACACCAGGTTCCATAAGCTCAAGCCGCATGTAAACGGTGAACAAAACCGAGATAAACCCGACGGCACCTGACACGAAAAGATATAGTACACCGATGTCTTTGTGGTTTGTGGACATGAACCAACGGGTAAAGAAACCCTTTTTGTCGTGCCCATCATGGCCGTGGATAGCTGCGTCCGCCATGAACATACTCCCTGTAATATTTTTAATCGACCACAATTGGCTGGACCAATCGCGGTGTGTTCCGTCCCTCTTGTAGGGCGCTATTTGACCTAGATCAACATCAGGATGAGGGCTTGGGGCATGTTTCGGGCTGATTACATGCAAAAACCTGCAGATATTTGGCTGCCGCAGTCAGAAATGCCGCAAACAGGTGTCCCCGGTTGCGGCATTTTGATTCTCTGTATGGCTGCGGCGTGGCGGCTGGTTTGTTGATTTACATCAACCCATGGGCCACGCTTCAGTCCACACCAGTGACTTAATCAGTGGTTTCGGTTTCGGTCTTGGGCTCTTCAACCGCTTCTTCTGTGGCTTCGCCTTCTGCCGCAGCCATCGCTGGGGAAACGCTTGCCAAATAGGCCGCAATATCTTCGCCGCCTTTTTTCAGACGAAAGCTCATCGAGCTTTTTGCGCCGCCATCATCCAGAATTTCTTTTAGATAGGCTTTGGGGTCGGTGACATATTTCGCAATCTGTTCTTCGTCCCAAACCAAACCAGCTTCGCCAGCGGCTGCAAGCGATTTGCCGTACTTAAAACCTTCAATCGAGGCCGCCGCGCGGCCAACGACACCATAAAGGTTCGGGCCGGTTTTGCCGCCCTTAAAGATCACCTCGTCGCCGTTGACGATCATGTGGCAGGCTTTGCATTTCTTGAACAGTTTTTCGCCTTTGGCGACGTCGCCTTCAGCCAATGCGGGGGTGGCAGCGCCAAGGGCGGCCAAAATAGCAAGTGTGCGTATAGGAGTCATAGTTACCTCGTGTGTTTTGGATTCGCGTCCGATGCAGAATATAGTGAGTCCTATGAAAAATGAAAAGCCGATGCTGGCCCAATTGGCCGACCTGCGTCTTATTGCCCGAAAACCGTATCAAAGCTGTGCTTCAAGGCAACATCCACGTCATTCATCGTCACAGGCAGCCCCAAGTCGACCAGACTGGTGACCCCGTGCTGGGTGATCCCGCAGGGCACAATGCCGCTGTAATGCTCCAGATCAGGCTCAACATTGATCGAAATGCCGTGAAAACTGACCCATTTGCGCAGGCGCACCCCGATGGCGGCGATTTTGTCTTCATGGGCTGAACCATCCGCATTCAGCGGTTTGTCATCCCGCACCACCCAAACGCCGACGCGGCCCGCGCGTTGTTCGCCTTTGACATTGAACTGATCCAGCGTTCCGATCACCCAGTTTTCCAGCTGTTGCACAAACTTGCGTACATCACGGCCGCGTTTGCCGACATCCAGCATGGCATAGGCCACCCGTTGGCCGGGTCCGTGATAGGTATATTGGCCGCCGCGTTTGCTGGCGTAGACCGGAAATCGGTCAGGGTCCGTCAAATCGGCCAGCTTGGCACTGGTGCCAGCAGTGTAAAGCGGTGGATGCTCCACCAGCCAGATTGCCTCATTCATGGTGCCCGCCGCGATGCCAGCGGCGCGGGTCTCCATTTCGGTGACGGCCGCGTCGTACGCGGTCAAACCGGTGCTGGTGATCCATTCAACCATCATATCCCCTATCTGGGCAAAAGCCCTGCCGCGCGCACGGCCTTGATATAGGTGCGGCTGACGGGGATGTCACG
>DEIK01000111.1:0-12754 GCA_002352425.1 Rhodobacteraceae bacterium UBA2776 | reverse complement strand
GAAAGGCGCATCAACACCAACGTCTGCCCCGCGGTGGTGTTGATTTCCACATAGTGGTCTTGAACCGACAGGGATACCAACGTGCCGCGTTTGTCGATGGGCAAACGGTTCAGGATTCTGATGGTGGGGGCAGGCGCACTTGCGGTGTCCGCCGCAGATGGTTTTTCGGCCAAGCCAATCACATAGGAAATGACCAGCGAAACCGCAATCACATTCAGCGACAGCCAAAGGGTATAGCCGCGCTCCAACGGGTAAACCCCCAAGGCGACCCAGTTGATCAGCAACAGGATGAGTGCCACCAGCAGACCTGTTGCTAGACCCGCAACGATCTGGTGCAGCCACCTGCGGCCGGGGGGCATTCGCAAAAGGCGTGAAACCACCAAATGCGCAAAGGCACCCGCAGTGTAAGTCAGAACAACGACCACCAGCCAATAGGCCATGCGTGGCCAAAACGGCAAAAAGCTGCTGGTGCCAAATGGTCCCGACAAACCCAGTATCAAGGCGCTGGCCGCAAGGATGGCCCAGGTTCTGGGTGCGCTTAACAGGCGCCGCATTTCACGAAGCGCAAAGCGCAGTATCCGATCATCCACGTATCCAGCCGTCCTTTCGCGTATGTTTTGTTGCCCCAATGCAAGCGCTGTTTCATCGAGGGTTTATCGAAACAGAAACGCAACTATATGGGAGGAGCCTAAATGTTTGAACCGCTTTTAGAGGCCCCTGTCGCAATCCAGTTTCACGCTGTGAGCGCGGTATTGGCCTTGGCGATTGGACCTGTCGCAATCTTTAGACGACGGCGCGACACTATTCACAAAACAATCGGATATATTTGGGTGTTGGCAATGGCGGTGGTGATCGCCAGCTCATTCCTGATTTTCGAAATCCGCGTGCTGGGGCCGTTCAGCCCGATCCACCTGTTGTCGCTGTTTGCAGCCCTAAACCTATGGCGCGGCGTCAAAGCAGCCATTCTGGGTGATATCAAGCGCCACCAAAAAACCATGCGGGGGCTTTATTTTTGGGCTCTAGGCTTGGCGGGGCTGTTCACATTGACGCCAGGGCGGATCATGGGGCAGGTGTTGTTTAACGATTACCAAAGCCTGGGTTTTTACGCGGTATTGGTGCTGGCCGCTGGTTTTTTCGCCGTCAATACACTGCGCGGACAGGCCAAAAAAACAACAACTTTCCCAAGTTGAGGGATGAAGAAATATCCCTCTTCCCTTCTCGTGCACATGCGGCTATACGGCGGCTGATCCTACCTGATCACGTGCGGTCGTGGCGGAATGGTAGACGCGCAGCGTTGAGGTCGCTGTNNNTTCGAGTCTCTCCGACCGCACCACTGGCCCTTTCTTTGAAAGGCCTACCACCTCCAAATTGTAGTGACAGGCGGCAGGCATTTCGCAGAAATGCCGAGAGCATCCGACGTTCGAAGTTTGTCTGCCCGAGTGCGCCATTTCAAATTTTGCTGAACTTTTCTCAAAAAACTCAAAAATAACAGACGCTTGTGGAGCTCTAAACCCGTTCTCGCGGTCGTGGGCCAATGGCGCTTTGAAAGCAGTTTTCAGGATAGTTTTCTTCACGTTCAGCGATCCATTTTCGTAGATATTCCAAGGGCTTGACAGAGAATGTTTCAGGAGTTCGAAAATTTCTCCCATGGTGCTCTTTGGTTGGGCATGCTGAGTGAGTTTATCGGTCAGGCGCAGTTTGCTGTGCGTTTCGGTCTTTTTGTAGGTATAGCCAATCGGTGCGGCAAAGACGGAATAGCCGTTCATTATCCGCCCCTTCATGCGCAAGTTTTTGCAATCGGCGAAACCGCTAGCGCACCTGCAAAGCCAAGAGGAGAAGCGATAACAGTGCGAACAAAAACAGCACTGATACCAACAAGGAAAAGACGAACTGCTCATATTCCAATGTTTCCCTGTTGGCCTGCTGTTTTTGCCACAAAGACGAGAACCGTCCCATCAGGTCAACCGGAACCAATGACATGTAGATCACGGCCACAGCCGTAACGACGGCGAAAAAATCATACATTTTGTCTTGGCCAGTCCGGAAAAGGAAAAGCAGTGCCAAAGAGCCAAAAGCCAGCGTCCATAGTACAAAGAGATTTTGCCCATAGCTTTCCAATGCTTGCGACCGTTGCGTTGTCATCACTGAACGATCATCGGAATGTCCCCCAAAAAGCCGATCCCCGTCGCGCGCCATTCGGTCGATCAAAAACGCGGCCAAGATGCCAAACAGGCCCAACAACACCGCCACCAATTCGACACGCAACGGCAGGCCAATCCCTGACGTATGAAGGACCAACGTCGCTGACAGGCAGACACCACCAATGGCGCAACGGAAGGCCAATGAGTGGCGATAGCTTGCCGTAAGCACATAGTTTGCGGCCAAAACAAGAATGCAACCGTAGAAGGCCAGAGGCGCTATGCTGGGAATTATATCAGTGGCATAGAGCGCTATCAACGTCAGAAACGGAACGAAATAGTAGAGTAGATTCAGATTTGCCTTGCTTGATAATGTATTGCCGATGGTTGAAAAGCTCCCGCCAACGGCGACCAAAAGGCCGGCCGCGAGCAGCACTGGCCAAATCTCACTCACGGTTTGGGCGTCGGGCAGCTTTATATATCCGATTTGTAAAAGGATCAGCAATAGGACGGCCTGAATTGCCATTGTGAAAAGGCGCAGCAGCATAGATGAGATCATACCGCCAACGATACGTGCTTCTTGCTCGCCCAGATCCGCTTCTCGTTGTAAGCGGCGCGCAATCCGCTGCCCGTTCTCGGTCCCGAAAACAAATGATAGCCCCATGGCAATTGGTGACAAGACAGCCAATGTTAGGCCAAACCAGTCCCTGGCCTGAACCGCACCGGAGTTAGAGTGGTTTGGCAGAGCGCCGGCATAGGCGAGGATCAGCAAACCGATTATGCCGACAACAAAAAAGATCAGCGTCGTTGGCCCACCTTGGCGCGCGACGAAAGCGCCTTGTTTTTCTTTGCGCAGCAACCATGAGGCCAGTAAAAAAACACTGGACCACAGCTCGTAGAGCACTGCGCCTGTTAAAACGAGACCGGATTGGATGGCGAGATACAAAAAGCCATACCCCATGTTGTTTAGAACAGCATTCACCATGCCCAACCGCAGCGCATCGCCACGCAATGAAAGGTGAAACGCAGAACGCAGCTTTAGGCCTGCGCCCGCCCTTTGCATCCGTAGCAACAAAACGAGGCTCGAAAGGATCAATGCGATCGCGCCTATTATGCTGAGCGTGAGCAGAAAAACGGGCGTGGGAATCTGGCCGGGTGGCAGCGAGGCAATCACAAGGGGAAAGACAGCGAAAGCCAAGACCGACACAATTATGAGCGCGTATGCCAGCATTCCGATTCAGTCCTTCCTTGTGCCGCAACGACGATCAAAAATCGAAAGAAGAACCCTAACAAGCATAGCTGTAGGAAAGACAGGACTGCCCCGTCTAAAAACTGGACTGCCCCGTCTAAAAACTGGACTGCTATGTCCAAATCCGTCTAACTCATCCATGCAATCGCGACTCCAGCCAACGGCACCCATAGCGCACAGTTAATAATCATTGTGCTCTTTGAACTGCTTAATGGTTTTTTAGGGAGCGACCAACATGAAAAACCGGGTCTGGTTGCGCACGGGCATGATCGCGGATTGAAACCGTGTTGGCAAAAGTTGGTTGATGGGGGCGAATTGCGAAATGATCTTGGTCATGGACAATTTTTTTATTGTACCCGATTATTGACGCGCCGACATCACAAGAGTTGGACGCCTGAATGACAAAAAATATCTATAGCACGCACGGTTTGACCAAGGTCTATGGCGAAGGTCGATCGGCTGTGCATGCTTTGCGCGGTGTCAATTTGGGCATACCGCAAGGTGAAGTGGCGGTGTTGCTGGGGCCGTCGGGCAGCGGCAAATCCACCTTGTTGAATATCATCGGTGGGCTGGATCGCAGCACCGAAGGCACCGCCTTTTTTCAGGACCAAAACTTGACCGAGATGAATGACAAACAGCTCACCCGTTACAGACGTGATCACGTAGGTTTTGTTTTCCAGTTTTACAATTTGATGCCCAGCCTGACAGCCTATGAAAACGTCGAATTGGTGACTGAAATCGCCAAAAACCCGATGGACCCCGGCGACGCCTTGGCCCTTGTGGGCCTGCGCGAGCGCATGGATCATTTTCCGGCCCAACTGTCAGGCGGCGAACAACAGCGCGTGGCGATCGCGCGTGCCGTGGCCAAGCAACCCAACGTGCTGTTTTGCGATGAACCCACGGGCGCACTGGACAGCATCACAGGCCGGGCGGTTTTGCATGTCCTAAAGGATATCAACGAAAAACTAGGGGCCACAGTGTTGATCGTCACCCACGCGGCCGCCACGGCGGGGATGGCCGACCGTGTCATCCATTTTGCCGATGGGAATGTCAGCAAAGTGATTGAAAACAAAACCAAACTAAGCCCCGAGGAGATCGAGTGGTGAGCCCGCTGGATCGCAAATTATTACGCGACCTGTGGCGCATGAAAGGTCAGGCCATCGCCATTGGGCTGGTCATCGCGATGGGTGTGATGATGTTGGTGATGATGACGGGCATTGTTTCGTCGCTGGATGAAACACGGCGCACCTATTATGAGCGGTATCGGTTGGCTGAGGTGTTCGCACCAGCTGCGCGCGCACCGGAACGATTGATCGAAAAACTGGACGAAATCCCCGGCGTGGGACAGGCCGAAGGGCGGGTGATTGGCAGTGCTTTGATAGATTTGCCCAAACGTAATTTGCCTGTGCAGGCGCAGGTTGTCTCGCTGCCCGATCAGGGTGAACCGCGCCTGAACGACATCTACCTGACCGACGGGCGCAAATTAAACGGCACACGGGCGGATGAGATACTGCTGTTGCAAAGTTTTGCGCAGGTCCACGGGTTACGCCCGGGCGACGCCGTGCACGCCACCATGAACGGCGCGCGCCGCACCTTTCGCATTGTTGGTTTGGCACGCTCGCCCGAATTTCTCTACACAACTGCGCCTGGCGAGTTGGTACCAGACGACAGCCGATTTGGCGTGATCTGGATGAACCGCTCCGCGCTGGCCGCGGCCTATGATATGCGCGGCGCCTTTAACGAGGCGATCCTGTCGCTGGCGCGGGGGGCAAACACGGTGGCGGTGATCGCTGATGTCGACCGCCTCCTTGACCCTTACGGTGGGCTTGGCGCTTATGGTTTGGAAGATCAGGCCTCGAACCTGTTTATCAGTCAGGAAATCAATGGGTTGCGGGCTCAAAGTGTTTTTGTGCCGCCGATCTTTTTGGCGGTAGCAGCTTTCCTGCTTTATATCGTGATCACCCGTATTGTGCAGGCCGAGCGTGAAGAAATTGGCCTGATGAAAGCGTTTGGCTATTCCAACCTTGAGGTTGGCTCGCATTATTTCAAACTGGTTTTGGCCATCGCGATTGGCGGGGCGATCGCCGGCTCTTTGTTGGGCGTCATCGTGGGGCGGGCATTGATTGATGTCTATACGGCCTATTTCAAATTTCCGTTTTTGGTGTTCCGGCTTGATCCGGCTTCTTTTGTGAATGGATTTCTGGTCAGTGTTTTGTCCGCCTCGGCAGGGGGATTGCTGGTGTTGCGGCGGGTTTTCGCCCTGACACCTGCGGCTGCTATGCGTCCCGCCACCCCGCCGGATTTTAGCCGCATCGACCGTATAGGCGGCGCCTTGATGCGCCAATTGGACCAACCTAGCAAGATGGTCCTGCGCCAGCTTATACGTCAGCCGGTGCGATCACTTGGGGCGGCGATCGGAGTCGCGTCGGGCATGGCATTGTCAGCCGCTATGTTGACAATTTTTGCCGGATTTGATCGCACGATAGATTTGACCTTTGGTGTGATGGACCGCAGCGATGTGATGGTCAGTTTCACCCATGCGGCCTCAAAATCGACGGTGTTCGAGTTGCAGCGCCTGCCGGGGGTCATTGAAGTCGAGCAAATGCGCGTCATTCCAGTGATTTTCCGCAACGGGCTGCACAGCCACCGCGGGGCGGTGTATGGGATGGTGCAATCACCGCGCCTGAATCGCGCTATCGACAGCGATATCCAAACCATTCCGATGCGCAGCGATGGCATCGTTTTGTCGGCGGCGTTGGCGGGCATTTTGAAAATGAATGCCGGTGACACTCTGACGGTCGAGGTGCGCGAAGGCCGCCAACCGGTGCTGGAAATTCCTGTCGTTGGCATCGCCAAAAGCATGCTAGGTTCCCCTGCCTATATGGAACTGGGGGCCTTAAACAAAGCCCTGCGCGAGCCGAACCGGGTTTCGGGCGCGCATCTGCGGATAGATGCAGCACAAGGTGACAAAGTTTACCGTACCCTCAAAGACATGCCCACCATCGCAGGCGTTGGTCTGAAATCCGACGCGCGCGCGGCCTTTCAAAAGGTGATGGACGAGGGTGCAGGCTCAATCCGCTTTGTCATGGGGGCGATTGCTTTTGTCATCACTTTTGGCATTGTCTACAACGCCGCGCGCATCGGTTATGCTGAACGGGCCCGCGATCTGGCCAGCCTGCGTGTGATTGGCTACACTCGCGGCGAAGCGGCATTTGTTTTACTGGGCGAATTGGCAGTCATAACCTTGGTTGCACTGCCTGTGGGGGCGATATTGGGCTACTATCTGTCATTTGCAATTGCGGCCGGGTTTTCGACCGAAGTCTATCAAATCCCGGCTAATTTTCACCCTGAAAGCTATGGTTTTGCGGCCTCGGTTGTGCTTGTGGCTGCTGTCGTATCGGGTTTTCTGGTAAAGCGTGACATTGATCGAACCGAGCTTATTATAGCATTGAAAACAAGGGAGTAACCCATCATGGCGCGCAAAAAATCCCGCCTGTTTCTGAGCCTTGGTGCTGCCATTTCGATTGGCGGCGCTTTGGCTGGCGCATTTTGGCCACGTGCGGTGTTGGTTGATATGGGCACTGTGATCCGCAGCCCGATGATCGTCACGATTGATGAAGAGGGCAGCACAAGGGTGCACAATACCTATATTGTCTCGACCCCGATTACAGGTCGACTGCAGCGTGTTCAAATGCAACCGGGCGACCGTGTTGTGAGCAACAAAACCATTGTCGCCTATATGTTGCCGATCAATCCAGAGGCCTTGGATGCGCGCACTCGGGAACAGGCCCGTTCGGCTGTAACTGCGGCCGAGGCGGCGTTGCGGGCGGCGCGATCCGCATTGAATGCAGCCATCGCCAAGAATGATCTGGCCCAAACCGATCTGGTCCGCACCCGTGCGTTGACCGAACGCGGGGTGTCCAGCAAGGTTGCGTTGGAACGCGCCGAACAAGAAGCACGGGTCGGAAATGCCAGTCTGGATAGTTCTGAAGCATTAGTTTCAGTGCGCGAGGCCGAGCTGGCCAATGCGCACGCCCAATTGATCGGCTTTGATGATCAAGGGTTGGCGACAGCAATTAAAAATGGCGGAGTCGAAGCCATTGCGCTGCATGCCCCTGCGGATGGCCGTATTTTGCGTATTCTGCAAAAAAGCGAAACAACCCTACCGGCTGGCACGCCTGTGATGGAGATTGGCAACATCAACGATGACCTAGAGGTCGTGGTCGACCTGTTGTCCTCTGACGCGGTACAGGTGTCGGTCGGGAACCGCGTGTTTATCGAGGATTGGGGCAAACCTGGCGCGCTGGCTGGAGAAGTCATTCGAATAGATCCCTTTGGGGCAACGCAATACTCGGCCCTTGGGGTGGAGGAGCAGCGCGTCAACGCCGTGATCCAGTTCACGGACCCTGCTACCCACCGCGAGAACCTTGGGCATGGGTTTCGGGTCGAGGTGCGGATCGTTATTTGGGAGGATGGAGATGCTTTGGTCGTCCCCTCAAGCGCCTTGTTTCGCAATGGGGAGGATTGGGCGGTTTTCACGGTTAAGGAAAATTATGCATTTCTACAGAAAGTACGCATTGGCAAAAACAATGGTGTTCAGGCATTGGTTACCGATGGCCTAAAGGAAGGCACCCAAATTATCTTGTTTCCGTCAGCGGAAATCGTTGATGGGCTGAAGGTTGAGCAACGATCGGGGCTCTAAGGTCCACAGTTTCGAGGGTCAGGCGAAAACCATCGGAAAATCATTGCCGTCTCGCTGGGGGCCGTGACGAACTAGGTCGTGTCACCTAATCCATCAGCCGTATTTCCGTTCGGGCGCGGGATTTCATTGGCGATTCTCCATATTCGTCCCGAAAGGCCTTGGATAAAATGCCGGTCGACGAAAACCCCGTTGCAACGGAAATTTCAGCCAAGCTCATCTGGGTTTGATCCAGCAACAACCGCGCGCGTTTCAGGCGCAATTGTTTGTAAAACCGGCTGGGCGAGGTTTTCAGCACAGATTGGAATTGCCGTTCCAACTGTCGAACCGATAGATTTATCGCCTTTGACAGCTCCGAAACGGGCATCGGTTCATCAATGCTTTCCTCCATCAGGCGGATTGTCTGGCCTATCTTATCCGCAAATAGGCTTTGATGGTCGCTAATGGCCTTGGGTTGTTCAGTGCGGTTATTGCGGATTGTCTGAACCAGCAAATGGTTGCCCAGTTCTGCCACTTCATGTGGGGCCAATTGCTCGGCAATGAGTGCAATAACGAGTTCCGCCGTAGAGGCCGCGCCCGCTGAGGTTACCACACCTCCAGAGTTTTCGGACAACCGCGAGGTCAGTTGCGGGTAATCCCCTGTTTCAGACAATACATGAAAATCCCGCCAGTGTGTCGTGACAGCCCCTGCGGTTTTCTTGGTGTGGCGGATATAGGCCGTCGCCGCCGAAGACAAAAGTGCCACGCCCAGATTGTTGCGCTGCATTGAACGCAGACGTTTGAGCCAGACCTCGGGTTGCTGGCGCTTTGCGCCGATCACGATCATCCAATCGGCCAACATGTGATCTGGAATAGCAGGCCCAGCCTGAACCAACATACCGGCAGAGCCTTTCACCATGCCTGGTTGGTCCGAGATGAAATTCCAGCTGAACCGGTCAGCGGATCCGAGCCCATTGGCGATTTGAAGCGTTTCAGTGACCGACGCCAGTTCCAGTTCGGAAAAACCGGCCTGAACGAACAGCTCGAACCTGAACAGCGAGGGCGTTTCTGAATCAAAGGTTATCATGGCCAATCTTCGTCGAGATATCGTGCATGTTGGTTTGTGCCACTCTCTAAAATGAAATGCCCCGCCAAGGCAAAAAAAGGCGGCACAATCCTGTCTTGTCTTCTATAGCCCGTGTTTGGTGCTGCCATGACCGTCACCCTAACATTGCCAATTTGATCTATCCTAAAGAATTAACCTACCCGTGCAAGGCACGATCCTGCGATGCCGAGTTTAGACGATCCTGACCGAAGTCCAGCCGGTTTTGAAGGCCGCGTAGTAGTCCAGATATCCGCATTTTCCTGACGGTGAAAATCAGTCTTTGACCGATAGCGAGGGGGGCAATATTAATAGTGCGATGATCGTTACGCCGCAATGTGACACTGTCAAAAATCATGGCAAAGGAATTGACGAGTGGACTATCCAGGTACCTATTACGCCGCCGAAATTGGCGCCATTCCTCGGAAATCACCCCATTCACAGGATATCACATGTGATGTTTGCGTTGTTGGCGGCGGGCTTGCCGGGTTGACAACTGCGCTTGAGGTATTGCGAAAGGGTAAAAGCGTTGTGGTATTGGAGTCGCATCGGGTGGGCTGGGGGGCCTCGGGGCGCAATGGCGGATCTGTTTCAGAGGGCTTTGCCGAAAGCGCGGAAAACATCGCCAGAAAAACCGGCCCGCAAAAGGCCGCGCTTTTGCACCAACTTTCGCGGGATGGTGCCCAATACGTCCGTGATCAAATTGAGGCCTTGAAAATTGAGGCGGCGATTGAGGGACAGGGCGTTTACGGTACTGTGCGCCACGGCAATACCGATGCTGCAAAAAGGCAGGCTGATAATGATCAAGATCTGGGGGTTGTGTTTCATGACCGAACCGCGACGCGAAAAATTTTGGCCACCAAAAAATACCACCATTCGCTGTATATTCCCGATAGTTTCCACATTCAGCCACTTCGCTATGTCTTGGGTTTAGCCAAAGAAATCGAACGGCTGGGCGGCCAGATATTTGAAGCATCAAAAGCCGAGCGTTTGACCAAAAGGAACAATCATTGGTGTGTCCTGACCAAAGGTGGCGAGGTCATCGCGCAGGATATTGTTCTATGTACCAGCGCTTATGATTTTGATCTTATGCCAAAGATATCCCGCGCGATGTTGCCGATTGCGACCTATGTCATGGCCAGCGCGCCGATGGATGACGCCTTGGACGAGGCAATCAAAACGACCTCGTTCGTTTCGGATACCCGTCGTGCAGGTGACTATTACAGGCGTTTGAAAAACGGGCGTTTGCTGTGGGGCGGGCGCATTACCACCCGCAAAAGCCGACCTGTAAAACTCGCTGGAATGCTGAGAGATGACGTAGCCTCCGTCTATCCCCAGCTCAAAAACCTAAAGCTGACCCATGCATGGGAAGGATTGATGGGTTATGCCACGCATAAAATGCCGTTGATCGGGCGGGTTGAGGATGGCGTCTGGGTTGCGACGGCCTTTGGAGGGCATGGGTTGAACACGACCGCGATGGCGGGTTGCCTGATTGCCGGTGCGATTGCGGATCAGGATGAAAAATACCGGATGTTTGAGGATTTTAGGCCAAGCTGGGCGGGCGGCATTTTCGGCCGCATCGCTGTGCAGCTGACCTATTGGTTCATGCGATACCGTGACCGCCGTGACGAGCGCGCAGCCGCGCAAAGGGACGGCTAACCACCCCACGTAAAAGAATATGGAAAACAGATTGGCGCATTGCACCTCAAATTTCACCTGCGTAAATGCAGTGCTGATTTGAACGGGCCGCGCCCAACAGGATGACCATCAGCGTCCTGTTACTCCCAATTCCAGCCTTGACTGTAAAAAGGGCGCGACAGGGCACTGATGATAGTTTTTTAGCCGATGGCGATAATGTCGTCCAAGTAATGCGCGACGAACTCCGCTTCAGAGATACCCTCGAAGGTGATGGTGTCATTGAAGCCGATGTTCAGCACAACATTGCCGTTCACTTCGGAAATGATGTCGATTTCAAATTCGATGCCAAAGTCAACATAGGTATCCACCCAATCTTCGCCGCTCATGCCGCCAACAACGAATTCATCCACACCCAGTTCAAAGTCGGTGATGGTGACATCCGCTGATTTCTTGCTGGCCTGATAGACAAACTCAAACGTGTCGGCCCCCTCGCCACCCGTTAGGGTATGGTCGCCGCCCTTTTTCATGCGTGCAACAATCAGGTCATCGCCTTCGCCACCGTCAGCGGTCGACGTGTGATCACCGGTATTGACGGTGTCATTGCCAACGCCACCTGACAGCTCATTGTGACCTTTGCTGCCCAGAATAACGTCATTGCCGGACCCGCCGTTGATCACGTCATTGCCTTTGCCGCCGACCAAGCGGTCGTCGCCGCCAGCGCCATTCAGGATGTCGTTGCCATTGCCACCAAACACAAAGTCGTTGCCATTGCCCGCATTGATGGTGTCGTTGCCGTCATCCCCAAACAGATCATCATGGCCGCGGCCGCCAGCAATCAGATCGTCGCCTGTGCCGCCGTTAATGGTGTCATCGCCGCCTTCGCCATTCAATGTGTCGTTGCCATCTTCGCCATCAATGGTGTCGTCGCCGTCACCACCAAAGACTGTATCGTTGCCAGCACCACCGTTGACGTAGTCATTCTGATCAAAAAGATACAAAGTGTCGTTGCCATCACCACCGTAGACGTTTGTGAATGCGACACTATCCGTCACTGTAATGACGTCATCGCCACCGTTTCCGTATATCGTTAAGTTCGTTACTCCACTCAAGTCCCAAAAATCATTTGGATTAAAGGTATCTGCGGTATTACTTCCAAAAATCGTCAAAGTAGACATAAAATTTTCCCCTTCTTATGCATCCCCAGCACCCGTAAGAATCGGGCCAGTTCGAGGAAGCTAACATAAAGTTGCCCCAAGGTCGCCTCATTTGAGCCACAATTGAGTGCGGCAACACATTGTTTCCACAATAGAAACTTGGGTGTGGGGGTCGCAGAGGTGGGTTTTAGGCATGTCGCAGACAAGGTGCGTTCAGCCGTGGGGATATCCAGGCGGATGCTGGCTCAATCCAGGAAGATCACATGATGAGGTTCAGTTTTGGGCGTGTTTGATCAAATCCGCGGCCCGCTCGGCTATCATAAGGGTTGGTGAATTGGTGTTGCCTGATGTGATGTTCGGCATGATCGACGCATCAACCACCCGTAACCCTTGCACCCCACGCACCCGCAATTCGGGGTCGACGACGGCATTCTGATCCGTCCCCATGCGCGCCGTTCCGACGGGATGAAAGATGGTCGAGGCAATCTCGCCTGCCCCTTGGATCAACTCCTGATCCGTTTGATACTGCGGGCCGGGTTTGAACTCTTGCGGCTGATACTGCGCCAATGGTGATTGCCCCATGATGTCCCGCGTCAACCGGATCGCTTTCGCAGCCACCATGCGATCATGTTCAGTGTCCAGATAGTTGGGTTGAATTTTCGGATGCTCAAACGGATCAGCCGAAGCAATGGATACGCTGCCGCGGCTTTCGGGCCGCAGGTGACAAACGCTGGCGGTGATCGCCGGGAAATCATGCGGCGCCTGACCAAAGGCCTCAAGCGTGACGGGCTGAAT
>DEIK01000051.1:25168-28662 GCA_002352425.1 Rhodobacteraceae bacterium UBA2776 | reverse complement strand
GCTTTCGTGGGCGTGATCATGGGTGTGGGCGTCACCGCGTTGCTTGCCCCAGAATGTCAGGAACATCAAACGCCAGCTATAAAAACTGGTCATCGCCGCCGCGACAACCAACATCCAGAACGCATAGGTGCCGATGCCCGATTGCGCGCCATAAGCACTCTCGATGATCGCGTCCTTAGACAGGAAGCCCGCGAAACCGATGGTGGTTAGCGGAATGCCGACCCCCGTGATGGCCAATGTGCCGATCAACATCGCGTAAAACGTCAGCGGGATCTTTTTGCGCAGATTGCCGTAGTTGCGCATGTCCTGCTCATGATGCATCGCGTGGATGACCGACCCTGCGCCAAGGAACAACATCGCTTTGAAAAACGCGTGTGTGAACAGGTGGAACATGGCGGCGGAATAAACCCCGACGCCCGCGGCCACGAACATGTAGCCCAGCTGCGACATGGTTGAATATGCGATAACCCGCTTGATATCATTTTGCACCAGACCAATTGTGGCCGCGACAAAGGCCGTGGTGGCCCCGATCAGCACGATAAATGTCATGGTTTCAGGTGCATATTCCATCAGCGGCGACATCCGGCAAACCAGAAATACGCCAGCCGTCACCATGGTCGCGGCGTGGATCAGGGCGGACACTGGGGTCGGCCCTTCCATCGCGTCAGGCAGCCATGTGTGCAGGAACAATTGCGCCGATTTCCCCATCGCGCCAATGAACAGCAACAGCGCCAACAGGTTGGCAGCGTTCCAGTCGCGCCATAGGAAATGCAAATCCGTTTCGGCCAGCTTGGGCGCAGCGGCAAACACGTCATCCATGCGGATGCTGTCGGTCAAATAGAACAGGCCTAAAATGCCCAGAGCAAAGCCAAAGTCACCCACGCGGTTGACCACAAAGGCCTTGATGGCCGCTGCATTGGCGCTCGGTTTCTTATAATAGAACCCGATCAGCAGGTAGCTGGCCACGCCAACGCCCTCCCAACCAAAGAACATCTGAACCAGATTGTCCGCCGTTACCAGCGCCAGCATGGCAAAGGTAAAGAACGAAAGGTAAGCAAAGAAGCGCGGCTTATAGCTCTCGCCCTCGCCCCATTGCGGGTCATTCTCCATGTAGCCAAAGCTGTAAAGATGCACGAGGCTGGAAACCGAAGTCACAACCACCAGCATGATGGCCGTGAGGCGGTCCAGACGGATGCCCCAATCGGTGCTTAACGTGCCGCTTTCGATAAAGCGCAAAATCTGGATGTGTTGCGTTTCGCCATCAAAGCCGATGAACACGACCCACGACAGTATGGCCGACAGGAACAACAGCCCCGTGGTCAGCACTTGCGCGCCTTTTTCACCAATGATCCGCCAGCCAAATCCGGCGATCAATGCGCCAATCAGGGGGGCAAAGAGAATTGTTTGCAGCATTGGAATTACCCCTTCATCACGTTGATGTCTTCGACATCAATCGTGCCGCGGTTGCGGAAGAAAACAACAAGGATCGCCAAACCAATCGCAGCTTCGGCAGCCGCAACGGTTAGCACAAATATGGTGAACACCTGCCCGACCAGGTCACCGGAAAAGGCGGAAAAGGCCACAAGGTTGATATTGACGGAGAGCAGCATCAACTCGATCGACATCAAGATGATGATGACGTTTTTACGGTTCAGGAAAATCCCGAAAATCCCGATGACAAAAAGCGCGGCGCCAACGGCCAGATAGTTTTCAATTCCGATCATAGTCACAGCCCCTGCCCCGGTTTCACATCCACAACTTCCATCGTCTTGGCCGGATCACGGTGCATCTGCGCCATCACATTTTGGCGCTTCACGCCTGTACGGTGACGCAGTGTCAGCACGATCGCGCCAATCATCGCCACCAGCAGGATCAAACCAGCAGCCTGAAACAGATAGATATATTGGTCATAGACCAACTGGCCCAGGGCGGCCGTGTTATGCACTTGGCCAGCGTCTGGTGCGATGGCCGCACGGGCCGCTTCGGCCCCCTCGGACACTTCCCAAACGCCGAACACCATCGCCAGTTCCAGCAACAGCACCACGCCGATCAATCCGGCGATGGGCATGTATTTGGCCATCTGCCCGCGCAACTCGGCGAAATCCACGTCGATCATCATCACAACGAACATGAACAACACCGCCACAGCGCCGACATAAACAATGACCAGCAGCATGGCGACGAACTCGGCCCCCAGCAACACGAACAATCCCGCCGATGACAGGAATGCCAAAATCAGCCACAGCACCGAATGCACCGGATTTTTGGACAGCACTGTAAACAGCCCCCCCGTCACCGCACATATGGCGAAGATGTAAAATGCGATTTCCGCTACACCCATTTGTTCGTCCCTTCGTTCATGGGGTCATTGCCCCTGATTATTGCCTTGCCGTTTAGATCAACGGTAAGGTGCGTCCATTTCCAGATTGCGGGCGATCTCGGCTTCCCAGCGATCTCCGTTGTCCAGTAGTTTTTCTTTGTCGTAAAACAGCTCTTCGCGGTTTTCTGTGGCGAATTCGAAATTCGGCCCCTCGACAATCGCGTCCACGGGACATGCTTCTTGGCAGAACCCGCAGTAAATGCATTTGGTCATGTCGATGTCATAGCGCGTGGTCCGGCGCGAGCCATCATCGCGCGGCTCGGCATCAATGGTGATCGCCTGCGCAGGACAGATTGCTTCGCATAATTTACACGCGATGCAGCGCTCCTCGCCACTTGGGTAACGGCGCAGCGCATGTTCACCCCGAAAGCGCGGCGACAGCGGGCCTTTTTCATGCGGGTAGTTCAGCGTTGGTTTTGGCGCAAAGAAGTATTTGAACCCCAGCTGAAAGCCTTTGATGTAATCAAAAAGCAAGAAATATTTGGTTGCGCGAACGTAATCAAATGCCATGTTCTTATCCCAACTTTTCTGATGCGATAATCTCACCCGAGAACCGCAGGATATCCGGATACGTTATTGGAGCGCCTTCTTTTGGTAAGCGGCCCAGTAGTTGATCGCCGTATTTGTCAACCAGGCAATTCGAAAGGTTTGTCATAGCAACAAACTCCGAGAGCGAGGCTTGGCTGACACCTTCCCTCAGTATGAATGTCTCGTTATCTGGCGAATGAGAAACCGCAATAAATGATCCGGTTTGGAGGGCAAACACATGGGCGCGAACACCTTCGTGGACCGCTACATCTGAACGAATTTGCCGCTCCCCGCTTAACATGAGCGCAGCGTAGTCAGCACTCCCGCTAAGCCGTTCTGATGCCACTGCAAACTGCTCAGTGCAATTTTGCTCGATAAACTGCGATACGGTCTTTGGTTCGTCGTCCCAGCGGGCATAGGCCCCGCCGAAGGCTCCAAAATGCGCCATGAAGGCAACGAATACGACCCATGCCAGCGACAGCGGCAGGAACACTTTCCAACCGATCCGCATCAGTTGGTCATAGCGGTAGCGTGGTGTGATGGCCTTGATCATCGCGAAGATGAAGAAGAAAATCACCATCTTGCC
>DEIK01000051.1:21410-25110 GCA_002352425.1 Rhodobacteraceae bacterium UBA2776 | reverse complement strand
GCCATGAACAGCAGGAACATGGTGGCCGAGTATTCCACTTGGTAGCCCGCCACCAGTTCGGATTCTGCTTCGGGCAAATCGAACGGCGGGCGATTGGTTTCAGCCAAGGCGCTGATAAAGAACAGGATAACCATTGGGAAATGCGGCAACCAATACCAGCTGAAAAAGCCGTAGTTGCCGTCTTGGGCGCGCACGATATCGCTGAAATTCAGGCTGCCAGTGGAAATGATGATACCGATCAGGATCAGGCCAATGCTGACCTCATAGGAAATCATTTGCGCCGCCGAGCGCATCGCACCAAGGAAGGGGTATTTGGAGTTGGACGCCCAACCACCGATGATCACGCCGTAGACCTCAAGGCCTGAAATCGCGAACACGTAGAGCACCGCGACGTTCAGATCGGCCAAAACCCAACCCTCGTTGAACGGCAGCACCGCCCATGTCAGCATCGACATCACAAAGGCCAGCATCGGGGCCAAAACGAACAACGGTTTGTCAGCACCCGCCGGGATAACCACCTCTTTGACCACGTATTTCAGCGCGTCGGCAACGGATTGCAGCAGCCCATAGGCCCCCACCACGTTCGGCCCTTTGCGCATCTGCACAGCGGCCCAGATTTTGCGGTCGCCCCACACAAGAAACAGCAATGAGATCATCACAAAAGCAATGATCGCAAGCACTTGCGCGAAGATCAGAACAAAAATCCCTAGCGGGGTTGTTAAAAATTCAGCCATCAGTTTTTACACCCTCGGTATCGCGTTTTCGATGCAATCAGTCACACCGACCTCGGCATCAATTGTTTTCAGTCCTTGTGGCAGTGCCGCCGAGATGGTGTAAACCGCATCCCCGCTCCACAGCCCGTTCTTTTCGTTTATTTGGGTGCGCACATGACGCGCGAACCCGTAACCACGGATCAAGGCATATTGCACGGCCGCACATTGCGCGTAGGCCGCCACGTCCGCATCATCACGCGCGCCGCGCATGGTGACAAAGAAATTCACCAAATCACCTTCCAGCAGTCGGGTTTTGATCCCCAGATAGCTGGGCTCATATGCGCCCTGTTCAACCGCTTCGGCCGTTTCAAGCGGCTCGCACCCCATCAGCACGCCTGTTAAGGCGAGGATAAGGGGCGTTTTATGAACCACTTGGGGGATCATTACTCGGCGGCCACCTTTGTTTGTGCGCGGGCTTTACTGCCGGCAGATAGCTCCGCCATCAGACCACTTGCCCGTGCAATCGGGTTGGTCAGGTAGAAATCTGTTACCGCGTTCAAGAAAGACGCCTTGGCGGGTTTGCGCAGGGCCACCCGTTTCCATTCGTTCACAGGCACATCGTCAATCGCGGCCATATGCGGCACATCAGCGACAATGGCTTTGCGCAAACTCGCCAGGTTGTCATAGGGCAAAGTCGCGCCCAGCTCTGCGGACAGCGCTCTCAAAATTGCCCAACCCTCTTTGGCCTCGCCGGGGGCAAAGCCCGCACGGTTGGCCATTTGTGGGCGGCCTTCAGTGTTTACAAACACGCCGCTTTCTTCTGTGTAAGCGGCGGCGGGCAGGATCACGTCGGCGCGGTGCGCGCCACGATCACCATGGCTGCCTTGATAGATCACAAAGGCCCCTTTGGCGATTTCGACCTCATCCGCACCCAAATTGTAAACAACCTCGGCCCCGTCAAGTGCAGCGGTGATGCCACCCTCGGTCACAGCGCCCACATCAAGCGCGCCAACACGGCCAGCCGCGGTGTGCAGCACCATCAGCTTGCTGTCAGTGGCCTCGGTCAATTTCATGGCTTGGGACAAAACGGCGGCGCCATCGGCCTCGGTCAAGGCGCCCATGCCGACGATGATCACAGAGGGCACATCCAAAACTTCTTTGAATTTGTTGTCCATGATGCCCATCAGATCCGCACGGCTGTCGCCCATGTGCGCATAGTCATATGTCAGATCAACAGGTTGGCCAATCAGACCGATTTGCGCGCCATTGGTCCAAGCCTTGCGAATGCGGGCGTTCAAAACCGGTGCTTCATTGCGCGGATCACAGCCAATCAGCTGGATCATCTTGGCGTTGTCAATGTCCTCAATGGTGGCGGTGCCAACATAGCCCGAGCGATTGTCGGCTGGCAATTTGGCGTCATCCACACGGCACTCAACAGTGCCGCCCTGCCCTTCAACCAACTGTTTCAGAGCGTAAGCGGCCTCGACAGGCACCAAATCACCGACAAGTCCGGCAACCTTAGCGTCTTTCATCGCGGCAGCAGCGGCGGCCAGTGCCTCGCCCCAAGTGGCCGACTTTAGCTTGCCCGCAACACGCACATAGGGTTGATCCAAACGCTGAGAACGCAAGCCGTCCCAAACGAAACGGGTTTTGTCGGAAATCCATTCCTCGTTCACACCATCATGGTTGCGCGGCAATATCCGCATCACTTCGCGGCCTTTGGTGTCGACCCGAATGTTGGAGCCAAGCGCATCCATCACGTCGATGGTCTCGGTCTTGGTCAACTCCCAAGGGCGGGCCGTGAAGGCATAGGGTTTGGAGGTCAGCGCACCGACAGGGCACAGATCAATGATATTGCCTTGCAGGTTGCTGTTCAGGGTTTCATCAAGGTAGGCGGTGATTTCCGCATCTTCACCACGGCCGATCTGGCCCATCACGGTGATGCCCGCAACTTCGGTGGTGAACCGCACACAGCGGGTGCAAGAAATGCAGCGCGTCATTTCGGTGGCCACCAGCGGGCCAAGGTCCAGATTATCAACGGCGCGTTTTGGCTCGTTATAGCGCGACCCGGACAGACCATAGGCCATCGCCTGATCTTGCAAATCGCACTCGCCGCCCTGATCGCAAATCGGGCAATCCAGCGGGTGGTTGATCAGCATGAATTCCATCACACCTTCGCGGGCCTTTTTGACCATCGGCGAGTTGGTTTTGACAACCGGCGCTTGCCCCTCGGGGCCAGGCCGCAAATCGCGGACCTGCATGGCGCAAGAGGCCGCAGGTTTTGGCGGCCCCCCGACGACTTCGACCAGACACATGCGGCAATTTCCGGCAATGGTCAGACGTTCGTGGTAACAAAAACGCGGGATTTCCACGCCTGCTTCTTCACATGCCTGAATGAGGGTCATTGCCCCTTCAACTTCGACCTCGGTGTCGTCGATGATGATCTTGCGCAGGTCTGTCATTTGCTATCTTGCCCTCAACATTTGGCCAATAAGGCTATTCTTGGCGATTTCTTCACGGCCCACAGTGCAATAGCTCTCGGCATCGCCCACCACCGCGCCTTGCGATTTCAGGTAATCCGCAGCCATCGCCTTGACGCGGGCTTTCTCGGTTGGATTTTTCAAAAACGCACGCACTTCGGCCTCATTGTAGCCTTTGTTCACGGCGTAAGATTTCAATCCATTCAATTTTTTATACGCCACCAACATTCGCGCCGAAATGCTGGGGCAGACCTTGCGGATGGTATCCGCCGCCACGCCCGACATCAGCGATTGGTTAATATGCGTTTCTTTTGGCAACGGGGTTAGCGCCGAAGCGTTGGCCGTTGTCACTATTGTCACAGCCATAGCCGCAACAAACGTCTTACGTGTCATCGTCATAAGCAGTCTCCTTTTGCTAAAAAGGAGATGGGGTGTGACCCCTTTGATATGCAATAACAGCGCATCATTACTCGGCTGCCACAGCGGAAACCCGCCCTGTTTTCTTAT
>DEIK01000051.1:0-21371 GCA_002352425.1 Rhodobacteraceae bacterium UBA2776 | reverse complement strand
GGCCAAGCCGCCGCATCGCCAAGCGCACAAATCGTGTGGCCCTCGACCTGTTTGGTCACATCCAGCAGCATGTCGATTTCCTCGACCTCGGCCTCGCCTGTGACCAGACGTTCCATCACCCGCATCATCCAGCCGGTGCCCTCGCGGCACGGGGTGCATTGCCCGCAGCTCTCGTGTTTATAAAACTTGGCCAGACGCCAGATCGCTTTGATCACATCGGTGCTTTCGTCCATCACGATCACAGCCGCCGTGCCCAACCCCGAGCGTTGCTCGCGCAGCCAGTCGAAATCCATGATACATTCGTCGGCCACATCGCGTGGCAACAACGGCACCGAGGAGCCACCGGGAATAACCGCTTTCAGGTTGTCCCAGCCGCCGCGCACACCGCCGCAATGCTTTTCAAGCAATTCGCGCAGCGGGATCGACATTTCTTCTTCCACCACACAGGGGTTGATCACGTGGCCGGAAATCCCGAACAGTTTGGTGCCCGCATTATTGGGCCGTCCCATGCTGGAAAACCAACTGCCACCGCGCCGCATGATTGTCGGGATCACCGCAATCGATTCAACATTGTTCACTGTGGTCGGGCAGCCATAAAGCCCCGCACCCGCCGGAAACGGTGGTTTCATCCGTGGCATGCCTTTTTTGCCCTCTAGGCTTTCGAGCATCGCGGTTTCTTCGCCGCAAATGTAGGCGCCAGCGCCGTGCGTCAGATACAGATCAAAATCATACCCGGATTTGGCAGCGTTTTTGCCCAGCAATCCAGCGTCATAACATTCGTCAATCGCGGCCTGTAGCGCTTCACGCTCGCGGATAAATTCACCGCGGATATAAATGTAGGCAGCATGCGCATTCATCGCAAAAGACGCAATCAACGCCCCCTCGATCAAGGTGTGCGGATCATGGCGCATGATCTCGCGGTCCTTACATGTACCGGGCTCGGATTCATCGGCGTTGATCACCAAATAGGCGGGACGCCCATCAGATTCTTTGGGCATGAACGACCATTTCAATCCGGTCGGAAAACCTGCGCCGCCACGGCCACGCAGGCCCGAGGCCTTGGCCTCTTCCACGACCCAGTCGCGGCCCTTTTTCAGGATCGCAGCGGTGCCATCCCAATGGCCACGGGCCATCGCCCCCTTAAGGGAGCGATCATGCATCCCGTATAGATTGGTAAAGATCCGGTCTTGATCCTTAAGCATGGGCCTTATCCTCTGCTGTCGCGGCGCGTGCGCCAAATTTGATAGGTGTTGATCATCGCCCAAACAAAGGCAGCCAGCGTGGCCAGATCAAATAGAAAGACATATTTGGTTTGCAAACCAATTTGCCCGCCCAACCACTGAGCCCCCATCCAAAGCACCATAGCAACTGCGATCACCACAGCCACAAGCCGCGATTTACGCGTCAGTGCTTCTTCTTGGTCGGGGCTCAATGTCATGTCTTATTGTCTCACTTACTTTTTGTTTTTCTCGTAAACGCCGCCTTTAGCGACCTTTTTCGAAAATTCGGTTTGGCCGCCTTTGGCTAATACCTTGGCTTGTTTAACCCACTCATCGCGGCTCACACGGCCTTTGAAACCAACCAGATTGTTATCAGCCCATTCCACTTCTTTGGCACGCCAACCGGCAACTTGATCAAAATGGTAAAGCCCCATTTCATTCAGCTTGCCTTCAAGTTTCGGTCCAACACCTTTGATTTGTTTCAAATCATCTGCGCCACCCGCACGTGCCTTTTTCAGCATCTCGGGCTTGCCATCTTTGGCAACGGGTTTGCGGGCCGGTTTGGTTGCCGTTTTCGCGGCAGGCTTTTTGGCAGCCGCTTTGGCGGCGGGCTTAGCGGCAGGCTTTTTGGCGGCCGGTTTGCTCGCGGCTTTGGTCGCTGCGGCTGGCTTAGCGGCCGCTTTGGTTTTTGCGGCGGGTTTGGTTACCGATTTTGCGGCAGGCTTGGCCGCTGCTTTGGCTTTCGCCGCTGGCTTTGCGGCTGCTTTTTTGGCAGTGGTCCCAGCGGCCGAGGCAGATTTTGTCTTGCCCTTGGCTGCGCCGGTTGATTTGGCTTTGGCGGCAGGTTTCGTTACCGCTGCGGCGCTGCTTGCTTTAGACGCGGTTGCCGCTCCAGCTGCTGCCGCTGCAGCACCTCCGTTGCTGGTTGTTTTCTCGACAACTTCAGGCACACCGGACACCATCGCGCCGCTGCTGTCGGCAGCGACCACAGATTGACGGGTGGCAGAAATATCGTGGTCATGACGTGCAGGATGCGCATGGGTGGAGCCCGACGCACGGCAAAAAGCACGACCAAGCAAAAACCCTGCGATGGCAAAAACCACCAATGCAACAATCAACGAAACGGGCGTGCTCATTGCAAAACGACCAGCCAAAATCAGATATGTTGCCAGCCCCAACAAGGCGCCAATGATCCAACACATTACGGGACAGCTAAACAATCCACTTTCGTTTTCATTACTCATCTTGTTTATCCTCTACATTTACCCTGTTGACGTTACACACAAAACCGCTGGGCATGGGTGCCTTGATGAGGCCCCTGCTCTTGTTGCTGCATTTTGTTCTCTCACTCATTACTGTGAAACCCTTTGAAAAAGCGCCATTAATAAACGCCGCCCTTCTTCACTTTCTTGGAAAATTCAGTCGTGCCACCACGGGCCAAAACTTTGGCCTGTTTGACCCATTCATCACGGCTTACGCGGCCCTTAAAGCCTTCTAGGTTGTCGTCAACCCATTGCACTTCTTTGGCGCGCCAGTTTGAGACTTGGTCGAAATGGTAGAACCCCATTTTGTTCAACAGAGCCTCCATTTTGGGGCCAACACCTTTGATCTGTTTCAGATCATCCGCCCCAGCCGCACGTGCCTTTTTCAGCATTTCGGGCTTGCCGTCTTTGGCAACAGGTTTGCGGGCTGGTTTGGCCTTGGCGGCGGGCTTTGCGGTGGCTTTGGATTTGGCTGCCGGCTTAGTCACAGCCTTTGCCTTAGGCTTGGCCGCAGATTTCGCCGCAGGTTTCGCCACAGGTTTCGCCGCCGCTTTCTTGGCCGCAGGGCGTTTGGCACTCTTGCCAAGCCACGGGGTCAGCAATGGAACTTCTGTGCCGTCGATCTTTTTGATCGTGTCCCCCAGATCGACCGCTGCCTGAACCGAAGCATTATACTGTGTCTTGCCACTGTCGTAATCCGTAAGCGAGGTAAGACCGCCCAAAGGCTCGGCAGCGTAGCGACCGTTTTGCGGGCCCGGCACTGGCACTTCGCCCGCCGCCAACTCGTCCAGAATTTCGCTAAACCGTGCGCCGGTCAGATCCTCGTAAAAGTCTTTACCGATCTGCGCCATCGGGGCGTTCGTACAGGCGCCCAGACATTCAACCTCTTCCCAGCTGAACCGGCCATCGGCGGACAATTCATGTGGGTTCGGGGCAATCTTTTCACGGCATATCCCGATCAAATCCTCGGCCCCGCAGATCATGCAGGACGTGGTGCCGCATACTTGAATATTGGCAACCGACCCAACGGGTTTTAACTGGAACATAAAGTAAAATGACGCCACCTCATAGGCACGGATATGCGCCAGATCGAGCATATCGGCGACATATTCCATGGCGGGGCGTGTCAGCCATCCAGTCTGTTCCTGCGCGCGCCATAGCAGCGCAATGATTGCGCTGGCCTGACGGCCGCCGGGGTATTTGGTGATCTGTGCCTCGGCCCACGCCTGATTGGCTGGGGTAAAGGCAAAATCGTCTGGTTGCGTATGGTGCAAACGTCGCAGCATTACGGGCATCCCTTATTAATCAGCGTTATTCCGTTGGTGTTTTCAGTTTCGACAACCAACCTTTTTTCTTTCAAATGGTCGGTGATCGCCATCAGCTTATCAGTCGAAAAACCTGTGGCCTCTTCAACAACTTCGTGGTTTTTAAAATCCACTTTGCAATCAACCGAAATCATCGCCGCCACAAATCTATCCATGTCGCGGTCGCTAAACCCGCGTTGGACATCTGCACATCCCGCCACAAGAAGGGTGGCACAACAGGCAGCCCCCCTGACGCCAAAGGATATGTTGGTGGCTTGAATCATTTGCTCACGTCCTTGAAGGGCGCGCAGGTGACGCTGGGCTGGTTGATCGCCATTGCCGCGTCGTCCTCGGCGGCTACGGCCGCAAAATATTTGTCCGACACATCGAAATGGCAGAACTGAATATCTGTTTCGCCCTCGATCATCACGATGCCCTGTTTCACTTGGACATAGCTTTCCGAGGTGTCGATGAAATCATAGAGCGCGCGGCTGCTGTCAATGGAAGACGCAGTTGACACAACCGTCATCGCCTCAAGTGGCACACAGACCACGGTGGGCTGGGTCGCTTCGACACCTGCCGCGTCCCCTGCCCCATAAGCATCGAAAAACGCTGCCGACAGACCAAAGTGACAGGCCTTGATTTCGCTTTCGCCCTCAATCATCACCACATTTTCACGGATGCTGAAATAGCCGTCGGACAGATCAATCAACCCATAAAGATCAGAATTGGGGCTTTGCACGTTCTGCGCTATGGCCGGAACCACTGCCAGGCTTGCAAGCAAAGCCGTCGTCAAAGTGATGGTTTTTATCATCTGTCAATCTCCCCGAACACCAAATCCATTGTGCCCATCAAGGCCGCAACGTCGGCCAACTGGTGGCCCGTGGCCACATAGTCCATCGCCTGCAAATGCAGATAGCCCGGCGCGCGGATTTTGCTGCGGTAGGGCTTGTTTGTGCCATCCGACACCAGATAGACGCCGAATTCGCCCTTGGGGGCCTCAACCGCCGCGTAGATCTCGCCTTCTGGGACGTGGAACCCTTCGGTGTAGAGCTTAAAGTGGTGGATCAGGGCTTCCATGCTGGTTTTCATTTCGCCGCGTTTTGGCGGGGTCAGCTTGCCACGCGCCAGCACGTCACCGGGCTCGTTGCGCAATTTTTCACAAGCCTGCAGGATGATTTTGACGCTTTCGCGCATTTCCTGCATCCGGCACAGATAACGATCATAGCAATCACCGTTTTTGCCAACCGGAATGTCAAATTCAAATTCGTCATAGCACTCATAGGGCTGCGCGCGGCGCAAATCCCAAGCCAGGCCAGAGCCACGCACCATCACACCGGAAAAACCCCAGTCCAAGATGTCTTGCTCGGTGACGATGCCGATATCGACATTGCGCTGTTTGAACACACGGTTTTCTGTCAGCAGACCGTCCATGTCCTCCATGAACTGCGGGAATTCAGTGACACACCATGTGGCAATGTCCTCGATCAATTGGGGTGGCAGATCTTGATGCACCCCGCCCGGGCGAAAATAAGCCGCGTGCATCCGCGCGCCACAGGCTCGCTCGTAGAATTCCATCAGAAATTCGCGTTGCTCAAAACCCCACAGCGGCGGGGTCAGCGCGCCAACATCCATCGCTTGGGTGGTGACGTTCAACAGGTGATTCAAGATGCGGCCAATTTCCGAATACAGCACACGGATCAACTGGGCGCGACGTGGCACAACGGTGCCGGTCAGTTTTTCGATCGCCAAGCACCATGCGTGCTCCTGATTCATCGGGGCGACATAGTCCAACCGGTCGAAATAGGGTAGATTTTGTAGATAGGTGCGGCTTTCCATCAGTTTCTCGGTGCCGCGATGCAGCAGGCCGATGTGCGGGTCCGCGCGTTCTACAATTTCGCCGTCCAACTCCAACACCATGCGCAAAACGCCGTGGGCCGCAGGGTGTTGCGGGCCAAAGTTAATGTTGAAATTGCGGATGTTCTGCTCGCCTTGGCGTGCATCAATTGATCCGTCGTCAAATTTTGAGCCATCCATAATCAGACCCTCGCCATATTGTCCTGCCAAGCGGCAGGAAGGGATTGAAACCGTTTTTCAACGGCGTGATATTGTGGTGCCAGTAATTTTTGCAGCCCATTACGACGGGCCGTATCCAGACGGATCGACACCCCCTCGTGAATGCGTTTTTTTAACGGAGCCGGGTGATTGCGCAGCCCCAAAAAGCCACATAGATCGCGGATGGTGTCATCCGAAAACAGCGTCTCATAGAACAGCACTTTGCGCCGCGCCGCTGGCACGGCCTGTTCCAGCGCATCCAGCCCTTGGGCGTAATCCGACCGATCAAAAGCCTCATTCGGTTTGCCGTTCAGAACTTCGTCCACTTCGACCAAAGCATGGCCGCGGATCAATTCAGGGCTGTCTGATTTACGCTTTGCGTTCATACGGATGTTGGACCACAACCGATCCACCGGATCGCGCAGAATATAAACAAAGCGCGTCTGCGCGACCAAGTTTGCCATTTGCTTCAGACGGCTGACCGGCATCATCGAATATTCCGGCGTGATATCGGCTGTGAGTTTGGCATCGCCTGCCACGTCCATCATGTATTCGGCATAAGCCTCGGGTGCCTCGGCGCGCAGTTGCAGCACCTTCAGCCAATGGCGGGTTTTATTCAGCCGCAGCTTAGTGGCCTGCACATCTTTGGCTTTCCCAGTTTCGAGGCTTTGCTTCAGCTCTTGCACCAGATTGCGGGTCATTTTGATCTGACCGTCGTAATAGCCGCTCTCCAAAACATAGAAATAGCGCAGCTCTTTGAATGGCGGCATGGCACACTCCGGGTGGCCTTCCAAATAGGAGTATAGCCAGCTCGTGCCAGCCTTTACTGCCCCTACGCCATACATCAGAACCGCCTCTCCCATCTTATCCTTTGGCCTCGTCGGATTTCTCGTCGCCTGGCAGGATGTATTCGGCACCTTCCCAGGGGGACATGAAATCAAACTGGCGATATTCCTGAACCAGTGACACAGGTTCATAAACCACCCGCTTTTCGGCATCGTCATAGCGCACTTCGGTGTAACCCGAGGTCGGGAAATCCTTGCGCAATGGATAGCCGCGAAACCCGTAATCGGTCAGAATGCGCCGCAGATCGGGGTGGCCCGTGAACAGGATACCAAACATGTCAAAAACTTCGCGCTCGAACCAGCCCGCCGACGGATGCACGTCGGTGATGGACGGCAAAGTGTCGTTCTCGCGGATCGCACATTTCAGGCGGATGCGGTGGTTCTGATACATCGACAGGAAGTGGTAAACCACATCAAAGCGTTTGGCGCGGGTTGGGTAATCCACGGCGGTGATATCAATCAGCGATGAGAATTTGCAGGTCGAGTCGGCCTTTAGGAATTCGATCAAACCGACCAACGCCGCTGGGGACACAATCAGTGTCAACTCATCGTTGATCACCCCATAAGACAACACATCATCGGGGCGTTTCAGCTCGATATGTGCGCCAAGTTCATTCAATGCGTCAGACATAGCAGCCCCCTACCTTACGATCGTACCGGTGCGCCGGATGCGGCGTTGCAGTTGCAACACCCCATAAACCAGCGCCTCGGCTGTGGGTGGACAGCCCGGCACATAAATATCAACCGGCACAACACGGTCACAGCCGCGCACCACCGAATAGCTATAATGGTAATAGCCGCCACCATTGGCGCAGCTGCCCATGCTGATCACATAGCGTGGCTCTGGCATTTGGTCATAAACCTTGCGCAGGGCCGGTGCCATTTTGTTGGTCAACGTGCCCGCTACAATCATCACGTCCGACTGACGTGGGCTGGCGCGCGGCGCAAAGCCGTAGCGCTCAATGTCATAGCGCGGCATAGCCGTGTGCATCATCTCAACCGCGCAACAAGCCAAACCAAAGGTCATCCAGTGCAAGGACCCCGTGCGGGCCCAGTTGATGATGTCGTCCGTGGTGGTCAACAAAAACCCCTTGTCAGCCAGCGCGTCATTCATTGCGCGGGTCGAAACCTCTTTGTCGGCTCCGGCGGTGTTTGATCCTGTCATCACTCCCATTCCAAGGCTCCTTTTTTCCACTCATAAGCAAAGCCAATGGTCAAAACGCCCAAGAACACCATCATCGACCAGAACCCAACGGACGTTAGATCCTTGAAGGCCACAGCCCAGGGGAATAAAAATGCGATCTCCAGATCAAAAATGATGAACAGGATGGCGACCAAATAGAACCGCACGTCAAATTTCATCCGCGCATCATCAAAGGCGGCAAAGCCACATTCATAAGCGCTTAATTTTTCGGGATCGGGATTCGTTGGCCCCAGGATGACAGCAGCAAGGATCAGAACGACCCCCAATGCCGCTGCCATGCCTAAAAACACAAGGATAGGGAGGTATTCTCTTAAAAGGTCTTCCACGTGTGGCTCCTCAGTGCGACAAGACGAGTGCGACAATCTGCGCATGTTGCTGGGTGCAGGTCTACCTCTGCCTAATGGGCGGGTCAACAGAACCTATGACAACTTTGCAGCTTATTTGCACTCAAATCGCCGTTTGTGCGCAATCAGACCTTGATCTAGATCAAGGTTGCGCCAAACCAACCCATTGCCCCCGACTTGTTCGAATATTTAACGTCTCTTTTGCTAAATATCCTCGGGGTGAATTGCTGCAAGCAAGAGGGGCCGCGCCCCTGTCCCGCGCGCCCCTTGTGGGGCCAATCAGCGGCTTTGGCATGGTGTTCAGGCCCGCAACCTGGTCACCGGCTTACGCGCCTCGGCATTGCGTGTCGGCCCGTCCCAGGCCGTCGCCATTTGCATTCAGGCCAAATCACCACCAGCGCAAAAGCATTTGCCTGTTGATGCCAAAATCACCACACGCACCGCAGGGTCGGCCCCCAAAGTCGCGGCAGCCTACGTCAGCCCTGCCATCGCCTCTGGTGTCAAAATGTTGTGCTTTTCCGGATTGCTCAGGGCAAGCGTTGCCACCCCGCGCGTATCAATACTGACATCAACCATTGTTAGCCTCGCATTTTTTGCGCCATAGCGGCGGCTTCAGCCAATGTTTCACTTTTCAAACCGGTCTCATAGCCCAGCGCAGTGACGTGCTCTTGCACATCTTCCGTCGCCACATTGCCCTCGGCGCCCGGCGCAAAGGGGCAGCCCCCCAAACCACCGATTGATGCGTCAAACACCCGCAGGCCCAGCGCCAATGACGCGTCGATATTTGCCATCGCATGGCCATTGGTGTTGTGGAAATGCCCGGCCAACCGATGGGCTGGCACCTCTTTCAGAACCGCCAACAACATCCGCGCCACGGTATCGGGTGTGCCCTGCCCCAAGGTATCGCCCAGAGAAATCTCGTAACAGCCTGCCGCAAACAGATCAGCGGCAACCTTGGCCACCGCTTCAGGCGCAACCGCGCCATCATAAGGGCAGTCAGTGACGCAGGACACATAGCCACGCACAGGGATATCCGCATGACGCGCCGCTTTGATGATCGGCGCAAAGCGCTCGAAACTCTCACTGATTGAACAATTGATGTTCTTTTGACTAAACCCTTCCGAAGCCGACGCGAAGATCGCAACCTCGTCCACACTCGCAGCGATCGCCGCCTCATAGCCCTTGGTGTTTGGGGTCAACGCGGAGTAGGCCACGCCATCCACCTTCATAATTCCTGCCATGACCTCGGCGGCATCCGCCATCTGCGGCACGGCCTTGGGCGACACAAAGCTGGTCACCTCGATGTGACGAAACCCGGCCTCGGACAGTTTGTCCACCAGCGCGATTTTTTCGGCGGCCGGAATGGCGCGTGCCTCGTTTTGCAATCCGTCCCTTGGCCCGACTTCAAATATTTCTACAAAGTTTCCGCTCATGGCTGGCCCTCCTCGGGTGGGGAATAAAACGCGTCTCTGTAGATCAGAGTATCACCATCACGCGCCTTGGCCAGCGCAAAAGCGGGACGTGCGACCAATCGCTGATAATAGCGGTCCAGATCGGGCATCAAATCAGCCGGCACAAAATGCCGCGCGATCATCACCCCGTAGCCGATGCTCACATCCACGGCCGAAAATCCGCCGGCGAGCAGGTAATCCTGCCGGGCCACCACACGGTCCACCACCTGCAAAACCTTTTCCAGCCGCTTGGCCTCCAGGCGCATCACGGTCGGCGAGCGCATGGCCGGATCACGCAGGGCAATATGATGCTGGGTCAGGTTGGCCACATGCTGGCCAATGGTTTCGGCGTAATGCAACCACTGCAACCAATCGGCCCGCTCGGGATCATCCGTGGCGCGCCCAAGCCCGCATTCAGGCCGCGTTTCGACCAGATATTCGGTGATCGCACCGGATTCAAACAACACACGTCCGTCAATCTCGAGCGCCGGAACCCGTGCGGCGGGTGACAAAGCCCGAAATTCCGGCCCCCGCATGGAACTGTCAAAAATGTCCCAGCCCTGAACCTCGAACTCCAGCCCCATTTCCTGCATCAGCCAAAGCGTGCGAAAACTGCGCGTCTGCGTCACATGATGTAATTTGATCATCCGTTAGCCTTTTGTTTCATTCACGACCGCAATCTTTGCCTTATTCCTCGGCCTCTTCAAGGCCAATCAGCGCCGCTCCCGCTTCGACCTGATCCCCCTCGGCCACGAAAACTTCGGCCACAACGCCGTCGCGGATCGCCAGCAGCGCGTGTTCCATTTTCATCGCCTCAAGAATGGCCAGCCGGTCTCCTGCGGCCACCACCTGCCCCGCCGTGGCAAACACAGCTTTGACCAAGCCGGGCATCGGGGCCTCGATTAAATTGCCATCGCCCGCGTGGTTGGCATCCGCCTCAAGTGGGTCAACAATGTCAAAGTGAAACCCATGTCCGGCAAACACACTGACGGTCTCGCCCAATAGGACAACCTTGGCCGTGACGCTTTGCCCGTCCACCACCCAATGCGCACCTTGCGCAACGGTATGCACTGCATCCGCGAATGCCACTTCAAAGCGGCCCTCACCCAACGTGGCGACCTTGGTCGCAATTTCCTCTTCCCCACTGCGCAACACAACTGTGCGCTGTAGCGGTGCCCACAAGGCGAACCCATTCGCAGCCTTGTCCAACCCTAACGCCCCGATCGCAGCCAGCGCCACCACGGCATCATCGGCCACGGGTTCCACAACCAATGCCGCCAAATCGCGTGCAATCAGGCCGGTATCAACTTCGCCACGGCCAAAGCCCTCATGCAATGCCAAGGCGTGCAAGAACGCCAGGTTCGTGACCGAGCCGCCCACTTCGGTTGTCTCCAATACCCGTGCCAACTTGCCCAAGGCCTCGGCGCGATTGGCACCATGCACCGTCAGCTTTGCGATCATCGGATCATAAAACGGCGAGGTCACATCCCCCGCCCGTACGCCAGAATCCGCCCGCGCCGCCTCTGGAAACGCCAAATGGGTCAGCGTCCCCGTGGCGGGTAGAAACCCGGCTGGAACATCCTCGGCATAAAGCCGCGCCTCAAACGAATGCCCATTGATCTGCAAATCGCCTTGCGCCTTTGGCAATGGCTCACCCGCCGCGACCCGCAATTGCCATTCCACCAGATCAACGCCCGTGATGGCCTCGGTCACCGGATGCTCGACTTGCAAACGCGTGTTCATCTCCATGAACCAGAACCCGTCAACCCGCAGCCCGTTGGCCCCATCAACAATAAACTCGATGGTGCCAGCGCCACTGTAGCCAATCGCCTCGGCTGCGGTCACCGCCGCAGCCCCCATCGCCGCGCGGACCTCATTGGTCATGTCAGGAGCTGGCGCTTCCTCGATCACCTTTTGGTGCCGACGCTGCAACGAGCAATCACGCTCAAACAAATGCACAGCATGGGTGCCGTCCCCAAACACCTGCACCTCGATATGGCGTGGCTGCTGGATGTATTTCTCGATCAACACATGATCATTGCCAAATCCGTTCAAGGCCTCGGCCTTGGCCGCCGTTAGCGCATCGGCAAATTCGCCTGCGGCCTCAACCAGCCGCATGCCTTTGCCGCCACCGCCTGCAACGGCCTTGATCAACACCGGATAGCCAATTTTGTCAGCCTCCGTCGCCAAATGCGACGGGTCTTGGTCCTCGCCCAGATAACCGGGCACCACCGGCACTCCCGCTTCTTGCATCAACACCTTGGCGGCATCCTTTAGCCCCATTGCGCGGATCGCCTTGGCGGATGGGCCGATAAACACCAGCCCCGCGGCCGTACAAGCCTCAACAAAATCGGGGTTCTCGGATAGGAACCCATAACCTGGGTGGATCGCCTGCGCGCCCGTCTTTAGGGCCGCCGCAATGATCACATCGCCGCGCAAATAGCTGTCCGCAGGGGCCGAGCCACCGATATGAACCGCCTGACCGGCCAGCGCCACATGTTTGGATGCCGCATCGGCATCGGAATAGACCGCAACCGTGGCCACCCCCATGTCATGCGCTGTTTCCATTACCCGACAAGCAATCTCGCCTCGGTTCGCAATCAGAATTTTCGTAAACATCTATGCCTCCAAATTGGCCACAGACCCGCGCATTACCGCTTCAGCCTCGTCCACCATCTCTATTATCATTTCCCCCGCAGGGCCACGGCTATGGATCAACCCTGCCGCCTCGCCTACGAATGTATTTGCAATTGTCGTGTCGCCCGCGTCCCAAGCGGTCGACCAGCGCGCCGCCTCCGCCTCTGAACGTGCCAACAAGGCTTCTAAATTGCCGTGCCATTGATCGGTAAAAGCATTTTGCAACACCCGTGCCGTATAGCGCTCCGGCCAATTCAATCCGCGCGCCACGTCCATCACATTCGAGCGGATAGTTTCATCCCCTGTGGCCAGAACACCGGCTTCAATCATGTTGGGATGTGCCAGACTTTCATCACTGGCCCATAGTTTCGAGCCAACCAGAACCCCGTCCGCGCCCAACATCAAACTCGCGGCCAAGCCACGCCCATCAGCAATGCCCCCCGCCGCCAGCAACAGAACCTCTGGCGCATTTGCCGCCAACCAGTCGGCGACTTCAGGCACCAATGTCATTGTCGCGCGCGCCTCGCCATGGCCACCGGCCTCGGCCCCTTGGGCCACAATCATATCCGCCCCAAGGTCTGCGGCATGCTTGGCATCGCGCAGGGTTTGCACCTGACAGATCATTGGCACATTCGCCGCGGCAATCTGTGCTGCAAACGATGCCGGATCGCCAAAGGACAAAAGCAGCGCAGCCGGTTTTTCGGCCAGCACAGGTTCCAACAATTCCGGGTTTTGCGCCAATTTCCAGGTGATAAACCCGCATCCAACCCGCGCAGCACCTGCGTCTTCAAACGCCTGCATAGTCCAATCGGCATCGCCATAGGCACCGCCAATCAAGCCCAACCCACCCGCATTGCTCACCGACGCAGCCAGCGCCCCGCCCGAGACCAAAGCCATTGGTGCCGACAGTATCGGAAGCGTAAGCCCATAACGCTTGGTCAATCGGGTTTGCATCATCGGCCTTTCTTCTTTTCCCAAATATCCCCGCCGGAGGCGTAAATACTCTTTTCGAACCTACATCCGGAATAAACCAAATTTGGTATCCTCAATCGGTGCATTCAGGGCCGCCGTCAGGCTCAAAAATAGAACATCACGGGTTTTTCGCGGGTCGATCACACCGTCGTCCCACATCCGTGCCGAGGCATAGAGCGGATGCGATTGTTCTTCGAACATATCAATCGTCGGCTTCTTGAAGGTTGCCTCATCCTCGGCAGACCACTCATCCCCGCCGCGCTCAATCGCGTCGCGCTTAACGGTGGCCAAAACCCCCGCCGCCTGTTCGCCGCCCATCACTGATATCCGTGAATTGGGCCATGACCACATGAAACGCGGCTGATACGCCCGCCCCGCCATGCCGTAGTTGCCAGCCCCAAAGCTGCCGCCAACAATGACCGTCACCTTTGGCACATTGGTGGTCGCCACCGCTGTGACCAACTTGGCCCCATGCCGTGCAATACCCTCGTTTTCGTATTTGCGCCCGACCATGAAGCCCGTGATGTTCTGTAGGAAAATCAACGGGATTTTGCGCTGTGAACACAGCTCAACGAAATGCGCGCCTTTTTGGGCGGCCTCGGAGAACAGCACACCATTGTTGGCGATGATACCAACCGGACACCCCTTAAGATGGGCAAACCCTGTCACCAGCGTTTCGCCAAACCGTGCTTTGAATTCATCAAACCGGCTGCCATCGACCACCCGCGCAATCACTTCGCGAATGTCGTAAGGCGTGCGCAGACCCGTAGGAATAGCGCCCAGCAATTCTTCGGGATCATAGGCAGGCTCTTCAGGCTCTTGCCATTTTACCGTGGCAGGCTTGCTGCGGTTCAGCCCCGCCACCGCTTGACGTGCCAAAGCCAGCGCATGGGCGTCGTCCTCGGCCAGATAGTCGGCCACGCCAGACAGGCGCGTGTGTACGTCGCCACCACCCAAATCCTCAGCCGAAACCACTTCGCCTGTGGCGGCTTTGACCAATGGCGGCCCCGCCAAAAAGATCGTGCCCTGTTCTTTGACAATGATCGACACATCCGACATGGCGGGCACATAGGCCCCGCCTGCCGTACAGCTGCCCATGACAACCGCGATCTGCGGAATGCCCTTGGCGCTCATGCGCGCTTGATTATAGAAAATGCGCCCGAAATGGTCGCGATCTGGAAAAACTTCGTCCTGATTGGGCAAGTTCGCCCCGCCGCTATCGACCAGATAGACGCAAGGCAGGTTGCATTCCTCGGCGATTTCCTGTGCGCGCAGGTGCTTTTTCACCGTCATCGGATAATAGGTGCCGCCCTTAACGGTGGCATCATTACAGACCACCATCACGTCCTGACCATGCACCTGACCAACGCCTGCGATCACCCCCGCACAAGGGGCCGCGCCGTCGTACAATCCATGCGCGGCCGTCGCGCCAACCTCCAAAAACGGGCTACCCGCATCCAGCAGGTTCGCCACCCGTTCGCGGGGCAACATTTTGCCGCGTGACTGATGCCGTTCGCGGGACCGCTCACCGCCGCCTTCGGCCGCCGCAGCTGCCGCTTTTGATACAACGTCCAATGCCTCTAGATGGTTCTTGCGGTTGGTTTGGAACGCGTCTGATGATGGCAGGGCCGAGGAACTTAGCCTCATTTCATCGCCCCCATCAATTCGCGTCCGATCAACATCCGGCGGATCTCGCTGGTGCCGGCGCCGATTTCCATCAGCTTGGCATCGCGCATCAAACGGCTGACCGTGCTTTCGTTCATATAGCCCGTGCCGCCCATCGCTTGCACCGCTTGGTGGGCCTGTACCATTGCCTGTTCAGACGCATAAAGCACGCAGGCCGCCGCATCTTGGCGGGTGACTTCGCCACGATCACAGGCCTTGGCGACTTCGTAGGTGTAAGCGCGGGCCGAATTCATCGCCGTGTACATGTCTGCGATTTTGGCCTGCATCAGTTGGAATTCACCGATCGGTTTGCCGAACTGTTTGCGCTCAGCAATATAAGGCATCACCTCGTCCATACAAGCCGCCATAATGCCGGTGCCAATGCCCGATAAAACCACGCGCTCATAATCCAGACCAGACATCAAAACGGCAACGCCGCGCCCCTCTTCACCCAGCACGTTTTCAAACGGCACTTCGACGTTATCGAAGATCAGCTCGGCGGTGTTGGAGCCGCGCATGCCCATTTTGTCAAAATGTGGGCTGGTGGAAAAGCCTTTGGCATCCGTTTCCACGATAAAGGCGGTGATGCCACGTGGTCCGGCCTCGGGGTCAGTTTTGGCATAAACCACGATGGTGTTGGCGTCAGGTCCGTTGGTGATCCAGAATTTGGTGCCGCTCAACGTGTAATAGCCGTTCTTCTTTTCGGCCCGCAGCTTCATCGAAACCACATCCGATCCGGCCCCCGCCTCTGACATCGCCAAGGCCCCGACATGTTCGCCGGAAATAAGCTTGGGCAGAAATTTCAGTTTTTGTTCTTCGGTGCCGTTTCGTTTGATCTGATTGACGCACAGATTGGAATGCGCGCCGTAGGACAAGCTGATGCTGGCCGAGGCCCGCGCGATTTCTTCAACCGCCACAACATGCGCCAAATAGGACATATCAGCGCCGCCATAGGCCTCGGGCGTGGTCACACCCAACAGGCCCAAATCACCAAATTCGCGCCACAGCTCGTTGGGGAATTCATTATTCAAGTCCACATCAGCGGCCATCGGTTTGATACGGTCTTGTGCAAACCGATGCACCATATCGCGGATGGCGTTCACATCCTCACCCAGATCGAAATTCATCACAGCATTAAACATGGGGACTCCCGTCGGTTATTGAACAGTTGTTCAATTAATAGACCAAGGCTGCGATTCGGGTCAATAGCCTCAACCTGCCCTTATTGTAGCTGTGCGTTGACAGAGAGTTTTACAGTAAAGCGGAAGATCCCGGATAGAGCCGGAAGTTGCCGGATAGGCTTCCAGCTGACCCAGCGCATCCAGAACAGCAATAATTCCGCCTGCGGCATCCTCTTGCATGCGCTTTGCCATTTCCGTGCCATCTATGCCCAACTCAGCGAATACATCGCTTTGCCGTTTTGTCAGCGCCTCGCCTTTCGTCAGGGCATTCAGGAAGTTCTTCATACCGGTGGCGGCACGCTCTGGGCTGGCCCCAGTCCACAATTTCTTTCGCTCGCTTTGCCAGCAGGATGCTAAATCGCCCTGTTGAAATTTATTCTGTCAAACACTGTAATTACCTGTGGCGAGCAAGCGTGATTTTCAATTGAAACAAAAAGGGCGCTGGCCCCGTCAGGGGTCAGCGCCCGGGGCGACGCCGAAGGCGGCGCAATCCCTGATCAAATGGACCTTAAGCTGGTATCATCATACCCTTGTCCTTGGCCAAATCCCGCATCCGCGTCTGGATTTTCTCAAACGCCCGTACCTCAATCTGACGAATGCGCTCACGCGATACATCATACTGGCCGGACAGTTCTTCCAGCGTCACAGGCTTATCCTTTAGACGACGTTGCTCCAAAATCGACTTTTCACGATCATTCAAAACATCCATTGCCTCAACCAACAACTCGCGCCGTACGTCCAACTCGTCCTTGTCAGCATAATCACCTGCCTGATCGGCATCCTCGTCTTCCAACCAGTCCTGCCACTGCATAGTGCCTTCGCCGTCTGAGCCGACTTGAGCATTTAGCGAGGCATCACCGCCCGACATCCGACGGTTCATCGAGATCACTTCTGTCTCGGTGACGCCCAAGTCCGAGGCAATGCGCGCGACGTTTTCGGGCCGCATATCACCCTCCTCCAACGCGCCAATGCGGGATTTGGCTTTGCGCAGGTTAAAGAACAGCTTTTTCTGCGCCGACGTGGTACCAAGTTTGACCAAAGACCACGACCGCAGCACAAATTCCTGAATGCTGGCGCGGATCCACCACATTGCATAGGTCGACAACCGGAACCCTTTTTCAGGGTCAAACCGTTTCACAGCCTGCATTAACCCGACATTGGCTTCCGAAATCACTTCAGCTTGCGGCAATCCATAGCCGCGATAGCCCATGGCGATTTTAGCCGCCAATCGCAGGTGGGATGTGACCAGTTTGTGGGCTGCCTCTGTGTCCTCATTCTCGACCCAGCTTTTGGCCAGCATGTACTCTTCTTCAGGTTCCAGCATTGGGAATTTGCGGATGCTCTGAAGATAATTGTTCAACCCCTGCTCCGGTGACGGTGCTGGTAGTCCTGTGTAATTGCTCATAATAGTGCCCCCCTAATTGTAGTGATGTTTATAGGCTTAACATCAACATAGGCATAGTTTTCGTGTTTTCAAGGCCCAGAGCCCTATCTGGGCCATAAATCGGTTTGGTTAAAACTATATGTATATGCGCCATGCAAGTATCCAGAAATGTGTCAATTCCTCACGCAAGCGTGCTTTTCTGTTTCAATTCCGCAATGAGATTTACCATATCATCCGGCATTTTGGCCTCGAACTGCAGATTTTCGCCCGTCACCGGATGAATAAACCCCAAAGTGGCGGCATGAAGCGCCTGACGCGAAAACGCCTTGGCGGCGGCCTGCCCTTTTTCGCCAACTGACTTCACGGACAGCTTGCGCCGCCCGCCATAGACAGGATCACCAATTAATCCATGCCCCGCGTGGGACATATGCACTCTGATCTGGTGGGTACGGCCTGTTTCCAGCCAGCATTCAATCAATGAGGCCACGACGGGATCACCAAGTGGCTCGATAATGCGCGAACGGGTTACGGCGTGACGCCCACTGCCAAACAACACGGCCTGTTTTTGGCGGTCGGTTTTGTGGCGGGCCAATTGTGTGGTGATACGCATGATGTTGCCAGACTCGAAATTCACACCCTTCACACCACGCAGACGTGGATCATAAGCATCCGGCGCGCCGTAAACCACCGCCAGATAGCGCCGCTCGACGGTGTGTTTTTCAAATTGCGCCGCCAGACCGTGGTGCGCGACATCTGATTTGGCGACCACCAACAACCCCGACGTTTCTTTGTCGATCCGGTGCACAATGCCGGGGCGTGCGACACCGCCAACACCCGATAGGCTGTCACCGCAGTAGTGCATAAGTGCGTTGACCAGAGTGCCTGATGGCGTGCCGGGGGCGGGATGCACCACCATGCCGACGGGTTTGTTGATGACGATCAGATCATCATCTTCAAAAACCACGTCCAACGGAATATCCTCGGCCTCGATATGGCTTTCGCTGGCCACCGGCACAGTTATTTCGACCACATCCCCCGCCGCGATCTTGGCCTTTTGGTTCACTTCAACCACGCCGTTCAACGTCACCTGGCCCGCCGCGATCAGCTTGGCCAAGCGCGAGCGGCTCAGGTTCGCCGCCTCTGGCACATCCTTTGATAACCCTTTATCAAGACGGGTGAACGGATGGTTGTCCGAGATGACAACGGATATTGAGGATGTTTCAGCCATGAATGACGCTCCGATGCAGCCGGTTGAGCCTGCAAACCTGAAGTTTTTGCGCCGACTGGTTACAGTGTTGACCGGCACGATGATTGTGGGCGTTGTAGTGATCATTGGCCTGCTTGTCATGCGGATTAATGCCAAACCTGCTCAGGTCAGCTTGCCAAGCAGCATCACCCTGCCTGATGGCACCACAGCCAGCAGTTACACTATTGGCGCGGGTTGGTATGCTGTGGTGACAACGGGTAATGAAATCCTGATATTTGATCAAAACAGCGGGAATTTGCGCCAAACCATCCAGATCAATTAACGCCTCCAACCGCTCATCAAGCCTTACGGCTTTCCTCGCGACAGCGAAGAGTGCCCCGGCAGGGGCCGATGAGCGTTTGAGAGCCTAGTCCCGTTTTTTACCCATCGGCTTGACGGTCTTTTTCTTCGCCGCCGGTTTGGCAAACTTGCCCTTGCCGGTGGCCTTGTGACGTGGCTTTTTCGCACCGCGATCATTGGCCCCTAGGTTCTTGGGCTTTGGTTTGCCACCTTTTCGGCTAGGCATCGCATCTGCCTCGCCACCGAATTTGGGGGCGAAATCAGACTTGGGCGCTTCTTTATGACGTGGCTTGGAGTCATACTTGGTCGCCGATTTCGGCTTGTCTCCGGCAGGTTTTGCGGCCGACTTACTGCCCTCTTTGTCCCACTTGGATTTACCTTTATAGGGCGTGCGTGGGGCATCGCTGTCATCATTGTCCCACTTCTTTTTGCCCTTATAGGCAGGCTTGCCGCCATCACGGCTGTCGTTGTCCCACTTCTTCTTGCCTTTATAGCCCGATTTCTCGCCGTCACGCGCGGGTTTGCCAGCATAGGCAGGTTTGGCGCCATCGCGATCATTCGGCTCCCATTTCTTTTTACCTTTGTAAGCAGGCTTGCCACCATCGCCACCTTCGCGACGCTGATAGGGCCGTTTGCCACCCGAAGGTTTGCCACGCGGTTGAGGCGGCAAATCAGGCGGCGTGTCCAGAACGGTCACTTTGATGCCCTCTTCCAACTCGGCCTTGCCGCCAAGTGCTTTCATAAACCCGTTGGAAATCTGCGCATTCAACTGCACAAAGGTCTCGCTTTGCTGCATCCGGATTGCACCAATATCGCGCTTGGTAATGTCACCTGCGCGACACATCATCGGCAACAACCAGCGTGGTTCAGCATTTTGCTCGCGCCCGATGGTCAGCGAAATCCAAGTGCTTTCGGCAAACTCATCCCGCGCGGCCTTTACATCCGGCCCTGTCACAGAAACCGTTTGCAAATCTTCAGGGGCGGAACGCTGACTGCGGTATTGCTCGATATAAGCAGCCGCGATCTGATCGGGCGTGTATTTTTCCAAGAACCGCGCAACGAACTCCGTGTCAGGCTTGTTGCTTACGACAAACCCTTCGATTAGGCGCTCATTATCGCGTTCCTGTACCATTTTAGCGGTTGGCGGCGTGTCCCACTTGGCGGTCACACCCGCCCAACCCAACAGGCGTTCGGCTTTCTTGCGTTGGCTCATTGGCACGATCAGCGCTGAAACCCCTTTGGAACCGGCGCGGCCGGTGCGACCCGAACGGTGCAGCAGGGCTTCTTTATTCTGTGGTAGATCGGCGTGGATCACCAAATCAAGACCTGGCAAATCAATGCCGCGCGCGGCCACATCCGTCGCAATACAAACCCGGGCCCGCCCATCGCGCATGGATTGCAGCGCGTGGGTGCGTTCATTCTGGCTCAGCTCACCCGACAGCGCCACAACCGACATGCCGCGGTTGTTGAATTTCGACGTCATGTGGTTCACAGCCGCCCGTGTGCCACAGAAAACGAGCGCATTTTGCGCCTCGTAGTAACGCAGCAGGTTGATGATGGCATTTTCCTTGTCGGCGGGTTTCACCACCAAGGCGCGGTACTCAATATCGCTGTGCTGTTTGGTTTCGCTTTTGGTTTCAATGCGAACCGCGTCACGCTGATAGGTTTTGGCCAGCAAGGCGATGGGGCGCGACACCGTGGCAGAAAACAGCAATGTGCGGCGCTCATCAGGCGCGGCTTTTAGAATGAACTCCAGATCATCGCGAAAACCCAGATCAAGCATCTCGTCGGCTTCATCCAGCACGGCCACGCGCAACTCGGACAGATCCAGCGCACCACGGGTGATGTGGTCGCGCAAACGACCGGGCGTGCCAACCACGATGTGAACACCACGATCCAGCGTGCGCCGTTCAGTGCGGGCATCCATGCCCCCAACGCACGATCCAAAACGCGCGCCAGTTTCTGCGTACAACCACTGAAGTTCGCGCATCACTTGCAACGCCAATTCGCGCGTCGGTGCAATGATCAACGACAACGGCGCGCCAGCCCGGGCAAAGCTCTCGGCCTCCTCCATAAGGGTCGGCGCCATCGCGATGCCAAAGGCCACGGTCTTGCCCGATCCGGTCTGTGCCGACACCAGCGCATCTTTGCCCAGCAAATCAGGGTCAGACATGGCCGCCTGAACAGGCGTGAGGGTTTCATATCCCTTACGTGTTAAAGCACGGGAGAGCGGGGTCATCAGATCAGATACTTCAGTCACGGTTTTTTCTTTCGGAGCAAGGGCGGCGGATGCGCAAGGGT